>NZ_JBBDNQ010000033.1:0-2186 GCF_040877505.1 Pseudohongiella sp. | reverse complement strand
GGGTATCAGCTTCCGACACCCAGTCCTGCTGGCCCTTGTTCCGTATCTTGAGTTCACCGGCATTGTTGAAGTAGTCCAGGGCGATAGCGCCGGCATCCCTGATCATGGTGCTGACGTGCTGTAGCCGCGCATGAACGGCATCAATATCCTGGTCTTTAAGTGTTGTCGGTATTGTCATAGGAGCACCAGTTCGTTAACCAATTGCTGAATTCTGGATTGCAGGGCGTCCATACCCTGGTCGTTGGTGATGCGGATATCCGCGTGGTCGATCAGGGCGGCATTTTGTTGAAACGCCCGGTCGCCCTCCGATATGCCTGCCGCCCGGGTGTCGGCCGCCTGGAACTCTTCCAGTGTATCCGGGTCTCCGGCGCGTCCGCGCGACCGGACACGCTCGAACCGGGTGGCGTCTGGTGTCACCATGGCTAATAGCACGAACCGGGCACCGGCCTCCCGGGCTGCCTGACGCAGTGTGCTCAACTCGGACAGGTTGCGTAAGCCATCAATGACGGTTCGCGGCTGATGAAAGGGGTCGATGTCCCGTAACAGGCGACGCGCAAAATAATCGGCGCCTTCCGCTTCCTGTCTTTGGCGTCCGTACTCTTGGACCTGGGCCCGTGTTGGCTGGTCATGAGCGGATTCGGCCTCTTCCCGCAGCAGCGCCGAAACTGAACAGGGGTTGAATCCCAGTTTCTGAATAAGCCCCGTCGTGGTGGTTTTTCCAGCCCCGGATTCGCCGCATATGGCGATGGCCAGAGGGGTTGTGTCGGGTGTCGTTGTCGATGAACTCATGGTGTGTTTCCCCGTTTTTGTTGATTTTTCTCCGCTGCTGTTGACAGGCGGTCCGACTTAGGACTAGATTATTGCAAGCGCTTGCAAAACAAGTCAAGCCTTGTTTAGCTTGACAGCAGCGCAGCCGGGCACAATCCAGCAGTTGGAACCATGAATAGTTAATGAGTCATGGTTTCCAGGCTTGCCCGAAGCCGAACTAAATACAAATACAATAAGACTAGCCTGCTCTGTGACGCCGTGTCCCGGGCAGGTCGGGAGGCAAATATGAGTAACAAGAACCTTGTCCTATCTATCGTGATGGCAGGCATCCTGCTTGCGGGTAACGCCGCAGCCGAGGCAGACGAAACCTTTGTCGTGGCTGTACCCCAGGAACCGCAGGATCTGGCTGCTCAAGCCATATACAAGGAGGTTAATGCCCCGGGGCTGCGTAATGTAATCGAGCCGCTGATCATGTCCAACCCGAAAACCGGTGAATTCGTGCCGGTTTTAGCGACCAAATGGGAACGCATCGGCGATGACCGTTTGCGCTTGCATATCCGGGAAGGAGTAACGTTCCACGATGGCACACCGATGGATGCAGAGGCTGTGGCCACGTCCATTGAATTTGTCTGGGATCCTGAAAATGCGTTTACCATTCAGGAATATGCCGGGCCCGGTGTAATCACCGCGACGGTGGAAAGCGACAACACCGTTATCGTTCATTCATCCGAACCCGACCCCATGCTGGATTTTCGCATGACACTGACGGGTATTACATCGCAGCGGCAAATCGAAGAAAACCCGTCCGAACACTATACCCATCCGCTGGGTACCGGGCCCTATCAGTTTGACGAGTGGAACCGGGGTTCCAACTGGAAAGCCAGTCGTTATGACGATTGGTGGGGCTGGGAAGCCGATGTGGCGTATGGCACCAACAAGCCGCAATTCGATGCACTCGAGTTCCGCTTTCGCACGGAGTCTTCAGCACGCATGGCCATGATGCAGGCCGGCGAAGCGGATATCGTGAACGCGCCTCAGGCTTCAGACTGCGCGCGAGCTGACGAGTATGAAGAGTTCCGCTGCGTGACCGGACCTTCCGACCGTTATTTGTATGGCCGGCTGGATCACTCGCTGTATGCGGATGAGCGGCTGCAGGATGAGCGGGTCCGGGAGGCGATCTTTATTGCCGTGGACTACGCTGGTTTGTCCAGCATTCTGGGGCTCGCTTCCGTCCCTCAGGGCCAGATGGGCACACCCGATATGACCGGTTTTAACGACACTCTGGAACAGTATGAATATGACCTGCAACGCGCCCTGGAACTGCTCGCCGAAGCTCGAGCCGACGGCGTGGATGTGGATGGTCTGGAAGTTGAAGTCATGGGTCGTAACGATACGCCGCGCATCGGGGAACTGGTGGA
>NZ_JBBDNQ010000032.1:190962-229124 GCF_040877505.1 Pseudohongiella sp. | reverse complement strand
CCAGAATACCCAGCAACAGAATCACCACCACCAGTTCGATGATTGTGAAACCTTTTTGCTGTTTCGCTTTCATTTGTACGTTCATTTTCCTACTCCTGCTTGAGGGCTTCACAAGTTGCCCGGTTCAATTGCCAAAAATCAAATATGTTGTGTTACTCGAACTTGCACTATCTGCGTGTACCTTGGAAACAATGTTAGCAACCGCTCGCCCCGTATTCTATGGGTGTCAAGGCTAAGCGACCCCAAATATTCCATTTTGTCCCGATTTTTACCCATCTGACTCTGTTACTCTTTCCCATTCTCTCCCGCAAGCCTCAAAAACCTGCCATAACAGGCAGTTACATCGCTGGCACGGGCATCTGTCAGGGCTGGATGGTCTGCAATTCCAGCTCGACAGCCTGCCATTCGTACGGTACCACCGGCGCCAGTACAATTCCCTGCCAGTTGCCGCCAGCAGACCCGGCATCCGAGCCATACACATTGCTAATACCAAATCGTATGCTGTCAGTGGCTATTCGCTGCCCGTTCTGCAACAGGTACAGATTGGATGCGTCATCAGCCAGGTACACCAGTTGGCCACGCGAGGTATCGAAGTACCAGATACGTCGCGGCAGCGTCGCTTCATCGATGCCGGCAAATGCCCCGACATAGTTGCCCGGCGCCGTCAGCAACCAGTCCATCGGGTTGCGACCTTCCATCTGGCCGGCGTCATTCCAGGTGCCCGATGCAATCAGGCGCATCATTTGCAGATTCACGGTGGCATTGAGCTGCGCCAGGATCGCGGTAAAATTTGCCCGTTCGGCTTCACCCGGAAAATCACGGTAGCGATTGAAGGCCGCCGCAAACAGGATTGACGCGGCCAGGATATAAACCACCATCTCGAACATCGAGAAGCCCCGCTGACGGCGTACGCCGCGCGGCACAGGTGTTGACTGGCACCGTGTCAGGGGTGATCTCATCAGCTATCCGGCGAGTGACTGAACGAGGGCGCAGCTTAACAAGCCGTACCCGTTATCTCCATGCAAACACGGCTATATCTGCCCCAAATGGGCCTTTTTACCGCCGGGCAGCTGGCAAACTGTCCCGAAATTTACCCGGGCTTTCTATCCAGACCGCTTCGCCTATCCAGACTGCTTCGCCTATCCAGTCCGCTCCGCCTGTCCTTTCCAATCTGCCCGCCTTAACGCGAGGCCGCACTGCTCAGATCCCAGATCGGCAGGAACACGCCCAGCGCCAACACCAGTACCATGGCGCCAATGACCATGATCAGAATCGGTTCAATGGCCTCGCCCAGTCGTTTCAGGTCGTATTCCACCTCGGCGTCATAAAAGTCAGCCACTTCTTCCAGTAACTGATCGATGGTGCCGCTCTCTTCACCGACAGAAATCATCTGCAACACCAGTGGCGAAAACATGTTGGTAGCCAGTGCTGCATTGTAGAGTGACTCGCCACGGGAAATGGCTTCCCGCATTTTCAGGATGCGCCGGGCAATAAACCGGTTGCCGACCGCGCCCGCGACCACCCCCATGCCATGCACGATGGGCACACCCGCCTTCATCACCATGGCAAATGTGCGGGCAAATCGCGCCAGCGCGACCCGCTGGTATACCGGGCCGATCAGCGGCAGGGACATTTTTTTGTTGTCCCAGATCAGCCCGCCACGGCGGGATCTGCCCCAGGTTCTGAAGGCAAAGTACAACGCGACGCTGCCACCAATCAAAAACTGCCACCATTGCACCACAAAATCGGAAATTCCGATCAGCAGACGCGTCTCGAAGGGCAGCTCCGCCCCCAGGCGGGCAAAGGTATCGGCAAAGGCGGGGATGACAAAATAGGTAATCACCCCCAGTGCGACCGCAATTGTCACCAGCACAAAGCTGGGGTAGCGGGTGGCACTTTTGACCTGCTTCTTTGTGTTCTTGTCCAGCTCCAGATAACGCCCGATCTGCTCAAACGCCAGATCCAGGCGGCCGGTGTTTTCGCCCACGTCAACCATGGACAGGAACAGGGGCGAGAACACTTTGGGATGCTGACCCAGCGCCGTCGCCAGATTCTGACCCGACTCCAGACTGCGCTGAACTTCCTGCAGCAAGTCGCGGAATTTCGGGTTTTTCACCGAAGCCTGCAGGCCGGTCAGCGCACGGTCCAGCGGCATACCCGCCTTGGTCAGACTGCGCATCTGGCGGGCAAAGATGATCAGTTCATTGGCATCAATTTTTTTGCCCATCAGCGCATCATTGAGCTGCTGGAAACCATTTTGCTGTTTTGCACCGGCGCGCGGACGGCCTGTCCGACCAGATGTGCTGGCGGCCTTGTCCGTTTTCGGTCGGCCGCTGGTCTGCCGGATATCAATAGGCGTAATGCCCTGACCCAACAACTCACTGGCGGCGGCATCCAGTGTCGTCGCTTCCAGGGCCCCGTTGACCAGGGCGCCCACGGTATTGCGGGCCTTGTATTGATAATGGGGCATCTTTTAGCCAGCTACAGTTTAAAGTTCGTTGTCTGACGCAGCGAGCAGCTCGTCCTGACGATGTTCATTCAAAACCCAGTCGCCGCTTTCATCAATCTGCTCGGCCACCCGGTACACTTCCTCCAGACTGGTGACCCCGTCGAAGGCTTCCATCATGGCACTGACAACAAGCGGGCGATAGCCTTTGCTGACGCGCGCCGCTTTAACAAACGCAGACGAGTCAGCACGGCGCAGCGCATCAGCCATATCATCGTTGAGCACCAGCAGCTCAAAAACACCAATCCGGCCACGGTAACCGGTATTGTTGCAGCGATGACAGCCGCTGGGATGCATCAGCTTGATGTCTGATTCGGCGCGCATGTCATCACCCATGACATGGCCAATCCAGGCCAGTTCACGCGGTTTTGGCAGGTAGTCGGTGGCGCAGTTATCGCACAACCTGCGGACCAGACGCTGCGCCAGTACGGCGCGTATTGCCGTTGCCGCCAGGAAGCTTTCCGCGCCCATGTCAATCAGGCGCATGGCACTGGAAACCGCATCATTGGTGTGCAACGTCGACAATACCATGTGACCGGTCATGGCGGCCCGCAACGCTATTTCCGCAGTATCCTGATCACGAATCTCGCCCACCAGCAGGATATCCGGATCCTGGCGCAAGGCGGAGCGCAGCACCCGGGAAAAATCCAGCCCAATCTTGGGGTTTATCTGCACCTGATTGATGCGCGACAGGCGGTATTCCACCGGATCTTCCACGGTGATGATTTTTTTGCCGACTTCATTGAGTTCCTGCAACGCACCATAAAGCGTTGTGGTTTTACCCGAACCGGTAGGACCAGTGACCAGAATCAGGCCGTGCGGCATCTGGATCAGTTTCCTGAACCGTGCCAGCATTTCCGGCGCCATACCGACATTGTCCAGGTCGGTGGCACCATCGGTCTGGTCCAGCAAACGCATGACCACAGACTCGCCGTATTCAATCGGCATGGTGGACAATCGCACATCAACGCGGCGGTCCTTGACCTTGAGGCTGAAACGACCGTCCTGCGGCAGGCGCTTTTCGGAGATATCCAGCCCGGCCAGCAGTTTCAGGCGCAGCACCAGCGCCGGGGCAATGCGCCGCTCTTTAACAATCTGTTCCTGCAGTACCCCGTCAATACGTTGCCGGATACGCAGTACATTTTCATCAGGTTCAATATGAATATCGGAGGCCCGCACCTGCACCGCATCCATAAACAGGGACTGTAACAGTTTGACCACCGGAGCATCACTGTCGTCGGCCGCGGGTGTCAGTGACGCCAGGTCGAACTGGCCTTCAGTCAGCTCATCATCAAGCTCTTCGGCAAAACCGGCAATTTCATCTGTACGGCGGTAGACCAGGTCCAGTGTGTTGAGTAGCTCGCTCTCCCGTATCACGGCCTGCTGCACTGGTTGCTGCAGCATGCGCTCGAGGGCGTCAAAGGCATAAATATCAGTCGGGTCGGCCATGCCCACTAATAGTTCGCCTTTTTTCTCCGACAGCACGATTGCGCGGAACCGACGCGCATGCGTTTCCGACAGACGCTGCACGACATCCAGATCAAAGCGGTAACGACGCAAATCAACAAACGGAATATTCAGCTGTTCAGAGAGAAACTCCAGAAACTGATCTTCACCGACATATCCGAGGCTGATCAGCATTTTACCCAGGCGCTGCCCGCTGGCCTTCTGTTTGGTCAACGCCTGCTGCAACTGGGCTTCAGTGATAACGCCGTTCTGAACCAGAAGGTCGCCGATCCTGATTTTCTGCTTTAGCGCCATGTGCCTGTCCTTACCGTCATACGTTGTTCAGGGCTGCGCCTGACGAATGGCCTGTAGCCGTTGTTGACTGCCCTGCCGCAGCGCGGCGCTCAGGTCTTCACGTCGCAGCGCCTCCTCGTAAGCCTGCGCGGCATCACCCGATCGCCCTTGCGCATCCAGTGATGCGGCCAGACCATACCACCAGCGTCCCGGTTGTTCATCAGTTTCCAGCAGTGACTGATAGGTAGCCGCTGCCTCGCCATAGGCAGCAGAGGACAGCAAACCGGTTGCCCGCAGATCATGGTACTCAACATCATCGGATACTGATGGCGCACCACTCGTCAACAGAGACACAGCCTCAGCGGCCTGCCCCTCATTCAGCAACAATCTGGCTTTGACTTTCCGGTAGCCGTTGCGGCGCGGCGCAATGGTCAGGCCCAGGTCGGCCACCTGCATGGCGCGCTCGGGTTCACCTTGTTGAATCAGTAATTTTGCCAGCATTTCGCGCGACTGATGGGCTTCCGGGAATTCGTAGGTGAAGCTGTCCAGGGACTGCAGCGCCGCCAGTTGCTGGCCACCATTCCATTGTTCCAGCGCCTGCTGCACGCGCAAACGGTCGGTGTCGGCAAAGCTGAGCTCACGCGGACTGCGCACCGTGGCGCGGGCCGCTTCTGTTGCACCCGACGGCGGCTGTTGTGCCGGTGGCTGCGCCGACTCGCCCGCAACAGCGGGACGGGCGTCCGTGCTGCGTATTGGGACAGCTGGCGCTTCTGCCATCATCGCGTCTGCCGGGGCTCTGTCTGCTGTCGCCCGGGCTGCGTCGGCATCAGCCTGCGGTGTCCACTGACGAGGCTGCCAGTCTTGCTGTGCGGACGTGGTATCGTTCGCTTGCGGCACGCTGGTCGGTGAGGGCGCCGACTGCTGCTGCGCACGCAACAATGCCTGGTTCTGTGCTTCCAGTTCACGCATCCGCGCGGACATTTCTGCCAGCTCAGTACTCACCGCCGCGTTCATGGCAGAACGCTCATTGGCCGCCAGCGTGGTGGCCGCCGACTCGGATGGCTGTGTTGAGGACTGTTCTGAAGACCTCGCTGAGGGCTGTTCTAAAAACCCCGCTGAGGGCTCTTGTGAAGACCTCGCTGAGGGCTCTTGTGAAAACCTCGCTGAGGGCTCTGCTATTGACGACGCCGGTGCGGCCGGATTCGTCAGTGCTACGGCTGGCAATTGTCCGCTGTCGCGCGTAAACAACAGGTAGGCGACTATCACCACCGCGAGCGCCACTGCCAGCGTCAGCCATAGCCAAAGCCGGATCGGACGCCGGGCCGGTTCTGCCGGCTGTTCCGCTGCTGGCACCAGTTTCTCTGCGCCGACACCCCGGGCAGGCGCATCGCGCCGCCGGGCGTCCAGATCGCGCAGCATGTCGTTCACCAGGCTCATGTTTTCTGTATCACCTTACTTGTCATGGTCTACTCTTGGCTCTTCTCAGTCGCAGGACTCTCAGTTTTGCAGATAGAAATTCAGCAGATAGATGGCCAGTGCCACGCCGGCCAGACCCACAAAAATGCCGGCCGCTGACATCAGCGTCATACTGGTCTTGGGCAGTTCGACACCTTCCGTGTCCTCGATAGCTTTGCGCACATGTTCGCGATCAACGTTGCGTTCCCCACGCCCAAACGCCACCATCAAGGCCTTGTGGCACAACACATTGACGATTCGTGGCGTGCCCCCCGATGCGGTATATAGATCATTGAGCGCAGCCCCGCTGAATATTGCCGGACCGTTGTAACCGGCAGTGGCCAGTCGATGACTGACGTATCGCTCGACCCCGTCACGATCCAGCGCCTCAAGCTTGTAGGAGAAACTGATACGCTGCAGAAGCTGACGCAGGGACTTTCCTCTCAGCATCTCATCCAGTTCCGGCTGCGCGAACAGCACCACCTGGAACAGTTTGCTCTGTTCAGTCTCCAGATTGGTCAGCAGGCGCAGTGCCTCCAGCGTCTTCTCCGGCATGGCATGGGCTTCATCAATGAACAGTATTACCTGGCGCCCTTCGGCGGCGTGGGTCATCAGAACCTTGGTAATACGTTTCAACAGACTGTGATGACCGACATCAGAGTTGACGTCGATACTCAGCTCTTCAGCGAATGCTAGAAACAGCCCCTTCGGACTCAGCACCGGGTTGGCGATGTACGCGGTGATGTAGGTATCGGGGTTCTCCTCCAGGGAGTTGAGCACCTTGCGACACAGCATGGTCTTGCCGGTACCGACTTCGCCAACCACCTTGATGAAGCCTTCGCGATTGGCAATCGACACCATCAGCATATTGTATGCCTTGTGGTAGCTTGCCATATTGAGGAAAAACTCCGTGTTCGGGGTCAGCGAAAACGGCAATTCCTTCAGTCCAAAGTGCTCAAGATACATAAAATGGGTTACGTGTCCGTTTTAAAAAGGATTGAGTTCCTGATTCAGGCTGCGCAGTCGGTCGCTGCGGTCGCGAAGCAGGCGCTGTTCCGACTGCGTATTGGCAATCACTGGTCGCAGCAGAATAATAAATTCACTCTTCACAGTGCTGCGTCGGCGTTGATCAAACACGCCGCCGATCATCGGAATATCCGAGGCGACGGGAAGACCGGCGGCATCATCGATGGCGCGCTCATAGGCCAGACCACCCAGAATGATGATACGGCCATCCTGCGCCCTGATCACGCTGTCCAGTTCGCGTGTCGATGTGCGTGCCAGCGGCACCTGCTGGTTGGCGATTGACTTGGTCTGCTCCGATACCGTGGTAATGGTCGGGTGCACATGCAGCGTGATAATGCCGTCAGCGCTGATCTGCGGCGTTATGTCCATGGAGATACCGGAGAAAAATGGCTGAATATCGTTTTGCGACGACTCAGTCACGGTTGACCCTGTGCTGGTGACATTGGAGCCAACACCGGTCTGGAAGTACTCCTGGTCACCGTCCTGAAACACCGCTTTCTGATTATTCATGACCTTCAGGCTCGGGCTGGACAACACCTGCGTGGTACCACGCGACTCCAGCAGTCTGAACACGGCACTGAAGTCAGTAAAGTTGGTGGCGATCGACACCGGATTGGAAATACTGTCGATCAAACTGCCACCATCCGCGCCGAACTCGGCTGTTATGGTGTTATCTGTTCCATTCTCCCCGCCCGGACCGAAGGTGTCAAAGTCGATCGCAGACTGGAAACCCTTGTTGAGGATCACCTCCAGGAACTGCACCTGAATGGTGACTTCGCGACTCAGTATATCCTGCGCCTGATCAATGTAGGCCTGCACACGCTCCAGTTCATCGGGCGAGGCGGTTACCATCAGCAGACCCACCTGCGGCTGCACCACCACGCTTCTTCCGGAGTCACTGCGACTGGCGGATGCTGTGGTGCCGCCACCGAGTCCGGCCAGCAAACCACTGCCGGCATTGTTGCCGTTGTTGTTGTTCTCACTGGTACTGATGCCGATCATGCCTTCCAGCGTGGTTTTGATGTCATTCCAGAAATCGGTTTCCGTCTGGGTGCTGACCTGGCCGCCACCACCACCGGCGCCACCCCCGCCACCGCCCAGACCACCAGCAGCGCCGCCTAGTCCACCACCAACGCCACCAAGGCCACCAGCGAGACCGCCGCCACCAAACCCGCCACCGCCGAATCCGCCACCTATGCCGCCGCCGAGGCCGCCAGCGATACCACCACCAATTCCACCGCCGCCACCACCGCCTGAGTTGCCACTGGTGACCGAAACTGTGGAGTTGCCGGAGCGACTGACATTCAGGTAATCAATGCTGAATATCCGGGTTTGCAGCCCGGGTGGCTGGATTTGATAGATGCTGCCCTGACGGCGAATCTGATAACCGTAGGTTTCCTGCATCGCGATCATGACTTCGTCGATGGTCACGTTGGGCAGGTTGATACTGATTTCACCCTCGACCTCCGGACTGACCGCCACGCCATAATCAGTGCCGGCTACTAAATTGTTGAAGAAGTCACTGGCGTTTTCCCGGTTGGCAACCACATTAAAGCGATCCGCCACCGGGGTCATCAGTTCATCACTCAGCGACATGTCCGGTACCAGCGCCTGCAACTGCTCGGCCGATGGCACGGCCAGTTCAGCAGCCCTGTTGGTCGCTTCGGCGTCATCGAGAATGACCTGCATATTATCGAGCAGCTGGGTATCCGGCGCCGGACGTGCGCCGGTGGCTTCACATGCTGCCAGGCCGAGCGCCAGCAGCATCAGCAGACAGGGCTTAACCCCTGTCCGGTGCGGCCATCGGGCAGCAGAAAGTTGTGTCGTCAGTCTAAGCATCAAAACTCCGTACCTGAAACTTCTTTTACCGTCGGCCCAAAGGTATTGATTACCTGCTCCAGACCATTAACAGACAAAGTCACTGCATCTGATGAAATTGCCACCACGGTGGCACCCTCAACCAGATCCCCCAGCGTGACCCGTTGATCATTGATCACCGCCATCGGCGATGAGCCTCCGTCACGAATGAACGTCACGGTGAAATTACGTTGCGCCAGGCCTGCCAGTGACAGCGATCGGTCACCGTCGACAGCATTGCCGGACGAGCCGCGCGAGGCGCCGGTCACCGCGAACGGACGGGTCGGATCGCGCAATACTTCCCCGTCGAACGACTGCGTTGCCGGTGACTGCGCAGTCTGCGCAAACAGTGCCGCGGGCGCCAGCAAACCCATTATCAATATCAGTACGCGCTTGCAATGAACGTTAAACACCGACAAAGCCCTCTTCTGTGCTCAGGGTATGCAGCTCCAGTATGATGGTCGCGTCCGGCCAGGTAGATTGCTGGTAGTGCACCTGGTCCCAGAAAAACCGCTCCGTCAGGTTCTCCAGATAGGTCAGGTAATTCAGCAGGGAAAAATAGTCGCCCTGCATTTCGATGATCAGACCATGTTTGTAGACCTGTGCCATGGGCTCTTCGTCACCGTCACCACTGACCTGACTGTCGGTCCGCATGGGTTCCGGCATCTTGTTCTCAACCCTGACCAGCTCCAGACCCGGCTGCCGATCCAGTACCGTGGTCAACATCTGGGTCATGGCATAAGGCGTCACCAGATTGCCAGCCAGTCCTTCAATCTCGCCCAACGCACGCTGCTGTTCCTGGATCAGTCTGGCAAGCCGGTCATTGGCGGCGCGATCAGGGTCCTCCTGCGCGCTCTGTATGGCAATCTGCTCGCGTGACTGCATGGCCAGCAGCCGTGTCTGCGATGATGCAATCTGTTGCGCCAGCGTTGTCCGCTCGGCGCTCAGCGGCGACAACTGCAGCTCAACGTAGAGCCAGACCAGCAGCGCAACAAGCAGCGTGGCGATAATCCATTTTTCCGACTTTTTACGGTCATCAAAGCGTTGCCGCCATTCCTGCCATTGCAGACGCAACCTGTTCATCGCTGCGTCTCCAGTACAAATTCATACAATTCGCCGCCGCCTGCGGTAGCCGGTGACGTCACACGATTGCTTTGCAGGCGGTTGAACAAACGACCCTGCAGCGAACTCTGACTGCCACTCAGGCGACCGACATAGTCCGGCACCATGGCGGTCTGCAAGGCGTTACCGCGCAAAAACACGCTGTCAGTGCCACCGGATATGCGAAATTCGGTCAGCCAGATACCATCAAATGAGGCTCGCGACAGATCCTTCACGTATTCCGAATAGCCGGTGCTGTTGCCCAGGGTGGTGTTGCGCAAAAACTCCAGCAACTCTTGTGACTGCTGCAGGCGGGTTTCCCGGGTAGCAATATCGCGCAGCAGTGATTCATTGCTGCTGCGGCTGGCGGCGTCGCGCTCAATCTGCTCAGTACGCTGGGTTTGCGCGCTCAGTTCAGCCTCAGCTACCGCCATCTCTGCCCGCAGCACCGAGCGCTGCCAGTAGTTCCAGGCACTGAGCAGCACCATCAGCAACAGCACCACCGCCACTGTTTTGCCCAGCCGGATGGCGGTCAGCCACTCCCGATTCGGACGCAGCTCGGGCAGAAACAGATTGACTTGCTGAGTGGCCATCATCAGTTGCCAGCCCCTTCACTGTCGATGCGCAGCGCCGCTCCGATCACCATCATGCAGGCACCCTTAAGCTCGGCCGAAATGCTGTCCGACGACGGCAGGCGGTCGGCGAAATTGAACACATCAATGGGCGCTGCCAGCGCGTCCGTCAGGCTTGTGGTCATGGTATCCGTGTCCGATTGTCGCGGTGCCATCAGTATCTTGCTGATCGGATTTTGTCCCATCTGGCTCTCGTAGTAGTCCAGGGATCGCTGAATCTCCAGCGCCAGACGGTCCCGCAGACTTTCCCAGTCGTCCTGCAACAAGGCATCCGCCGCGACCGGCGTATTGATCCGGCGGGTCAGATACAGCTGACCCTCACGGCTCAGATTCATCGTGCTGCCGCTTTGCTTGAGCGCGATGAACGCCAGGCCATTGCTGTCATCAGCAAAAGTCGCCGTCAGATTGCGCATCGCCATCTCGGGGATATCGATGGCGTCCAGCGTCATGCCACTGCGATCCACTACCTCAATCATCTGTTCAACCCGGGCCTTGTTGGCTGCCACGGCATAAATCATCGGGCTTCGCCCGCGCAATGCGTCTTCAGGCAGCGGAAAAACATCAATCGCTGCTTCTTCTATCGGCATGTCGAGCAAATCTTTGATTTTCCAGCGAACAGCGGAGCGCATTTCGTCCGGCTCGACCTCCGGCGCCTCCACCAGGTATATGTTGTAATCCCTGGGTGACAGCAGGCAGCTGCAGTTGGTGCCGGACAACCCCAACTCGTCAACCAGCGCCGGCAGTCTGTCGCGCACACCTTTCATGCCATCCCGGCCGCCAGCCGACAGCGCCTCGCGAACACACTTCTCCAGAAACACGTCTTCCCGCTTCCGCGTGATGTGAGCCAGCGCAATTCGCTCATCGTTGATCGACAAACCGACCATGCCCTCGGCGCGCTTTTTGTTCCCAAACCATGCCAGCAAAAAAACGCCCTCTTTCCCAAGTGCTCAAAATTGTTGAATTATAAAGCTTAAGTAGCCAGATTCTATAGTAAAAAGCTGGCTTCAGGGGTATATTTGGGGTCGAATTCACAAGATAAACAGAATCCCACCTTGATACATATCGTTTTATACCAACCCGAGATCCCGCCCAATACCGGCAACATTATCCGACTGGCGGCCAATACCGGTGCGCTGTTGCATCTTATCGAGCCACTGGGTTTTGATCTGGATGAAAAACGGGTGCGGCGCGCAGGTCTGGACTATCGGGAAATGAGCCAGGTCAGACGCTGGCAGAACTGGCAGCAGTTCGTCGCAGAATCGGACGTGGGCCGTTTGTTAGCATTCACTACCAAAGCCAGCGCGAGCTACTCGGATATTCACTATCAGAATGGTGATGGATTGTTGTTCGGACCGGAAACGCGAGGGTTGCCGATAGAAATCCGCAACAGTTTGCCGGAAGATCAGCGCGTGCGGATACCCATGCAGACCAACAGCCGCAGCCTGAATCTATCCAATTCAGTGGCCATTGGCCTGTATGAGGCATTACGCCAGACCGGTTTCCCGGGTCTGGCGTAGTTCAATCAAGCTCAGGCCTGCGGCGCTGCCTGGCCTTGCTGCTCTTTCTGTGCTTTTGACTGGGCATACACGGCATCAAAATTCACCGGTGCCAGCATGACGGGCGGGAAGCTGCCACGCACAACCAGCGCATCAATGGTTTCACGCGCATACGGGAACAGGATGTTCGGGCACACAGTGGCCAGCGCACGCTCCAGGTCTGCATCGTTAAAACGATCCAGCGTGAAGATACCGGCCTGTTGTACTTCCACCAGGAAAGCAATTTCCTCTTCCTGTTTGGCTTCGATAGTCAGACGCAGAACCACGTTGTAAACGCCGTCGGCCAGTTTCTCGTTGCTGGTATTCAGGTTGAAGGTGATCTTGGGAGCCCACTGCCCCTTGAATACATCCGGGCTCTTGGGGGACTCGAAAGAGGTGTCCTTGAGATAGATGCGCTGCAGTGCAAACATCGGACCCTGTTGCTGGTCGCCCTGAGCGGCGGCCGCGTTACCATTCTGCTTGTTTTCGTTCTCTGCCATGATAAAACAGTCTCTCTTGCGTTGTGTCGTTTATGAATAATATTAAAAATCAAGGTGTTGCACTTACTTTTCGCTCTGCTTGCTACCGGGCTCGACATCGTCCTGCCCGGCGGGCATCCCGGCCTGCGACTCGGCCGATTCTACTTCATTCGTGCCGCCTGTGTGAGCAATCGGCGCCGCCCCGGATGAATCTGCGTCGACCGGCTTGCCACTTTTACGGGGCCTGGGTGGTTTGGTGGATTTCTTTTTACCTGTGCTCTTTTTATCAGAGCTCTTGGCTTTTTCCGCCTTTACCTTGTCATCCTTCTGAACCAGCGGCAGATTCTGCGCCCGCCACTCGGCCATGCCGCCGCGCAACCTTACAACCTGCTCGAAGCCGGCATTGCGCAGCATCTTGCAGACATCACCCGAGTGCTGCCCCATCTTGCAGACCACGATGATGGGTCGCGACTTCAACTTGCTCAACTCTTTATCGGACCCTGCAAACTCTGCGTTTAGCTTTGTGTGCGGGATGTGGACCGAATCAACAATATGGCCTGTGTCGTAGTCCTTCTTCTCGCGGATATCAAGCACCACACCATCATTCCGGTTGATCAGCATTACCGCCTGCTGAGGCCCCACGGCCTGCGCACCGGTCTTGCTGCGATGAAAAATCAGCGCCAGCACCAGAGCGATCCAGATACCCACAAGTATCAGGTTGTTACCGATAAATTCTAAATACTGCTCCATGACGTCTAAAGCCCTGAAATATCCTGATATGTTTTATGGTGGTGTTTAGATGCGGCATTACAAGGCTGCGAAGTATACACGGCTGAGCCCGGCAATGGTACTTTGCCACGTATTCCGCGATAATATGGCCATCTGTAGCACCACGCCAAACCACAGGATGTTTTTATTCATGACTGCTACCACACCTCGTCGCACCGCCCTGCTCCTGATTCTCGACGGCTGGGGGTATCGCGAAGACACCGACTCCAACGCCATTGCCGCTGCCAATACACCGGTCTGGGACAAGCTTTGGCAGCAATGCCCGCACACCCTGATTACCACCTCTGGCATCGACGTAGGGCTGCCCAGCGGCCAGATGGGCAACTCGGAAGTGGGCCACATGAACCTGGGCGCCGGCCGCGTGGTTTATCAAAGCCTGACCATGATCGACAAAGCCATCGAGACCGGTGACTTCTTTACCAACGACGTCCTGGCACAGGCCGCACGCAAGGCTGCTGCCAATGGCAAAGCCTTGCATATCATGGGCCTGCTTTCACCCGGCGGTATCCATAGCCATGAAAACCACATCCTGGCGATGATCAAACTCGCACAGGATGCAGGCGTCAAACAGGTATATGTGCACGCTTTCCTGGATGGCCGCGACATGCCGCCGCGCAGTGCCATGGCGTCATTGCAGAAAACACAAAAAGCGCTGGCTGATGCCGGGCTGGGCCGCATCGTCTCGGTCATCGGGCGCTATTTCGCCATGGACCGCGACAAACGCTGGGATCGCATGCAGAGCGCTTACGATCTGATCACCCTGGGTGAATCCGCCTACCAGGCAGACTCGGTGGATGAGGCATTGACCAATGCCTATGCCCGGGATGAAGACGATGAATTTGTCAAAGCCACCCGAATTGGCGACGCCGTGCCCATCACTGACGGCGACAGCATCGTGTTCATGAATTTCCGGGCCGATCGCGCCCGCCAGCTGGCCAACGCCTTTGTCGACCCGGACTTTGACGGCTTCAAGCGCAAATCCGCGCCCGACCTTGCCGAGTTTGTCATGTTGACGGAGTACTCCGGAGACCTGCGCCAGTTCGCCAGTTGTGCTTACCCGCCACAGACGCTGCACAACAGCCTGGGTGAGTACCTGGCCGACCAGGGCCGCACGCAATTACGTATCGCTGAAACCGAAAAGTACGCGCATGTCACTTTCTTCTTCAGTGGCGGACGCGAACAACCATACAAAGGCGAAGAGCGCATTCTGGTACCGTCCCCGGATGTCGCCACCTACGACCTGAAACCGGAAATGAGCGCCCCCGAAGTCACCGACAAACTGGATGAAGCCATCCGTTCGGGCAAGTACGATGCCATTATCTGCAATTATGCCAATGGCGACATGGTCGGCCACACCGGCAACTTCGATGCGGCCGTCAAGGCTGTCGAAACCCTCGACATCTGCCTGGGCCGCCTGATGCAGGCGATCCGGGATACCGGCGGCCAATGCCTGATTACCGCCGACCATGGCAATGTCGAGCAGATGATGGATGCCACCTCCGGGCAGGCACTGACCTCGCATACCAGCGGCCCGGTACCTCTGCTTTATGTGGGTGAACGGAAATGGCGCTTTACCCGGGACGGCGCCCTGTCCGACATTGCGCCGACCCTGCTCACACTCATGGATTTGGAGGTGCCTGCGGAGATGACCGGCCATATACTGATGGCACCATGAACGCACACGCTGCACGCCTGACAAACACCCGGAGATACCGTTTACCGGCCCGGCTGCGGCTGTGTCACTTGTTTGCGCCCCTGTTGCTGGCACTGACCGCCGCGGTATTTCCCGTCGCGGCGCAGCAGGAAAACACCGAAGCACAACTTGCCGCCATCAATGACAGCATCGGACAGATCGAAACCTGGTTGCAGGAAGCACGCAACCAGCGTTCCAGCGAGGAAGCCGCGCTCAGCGAAATCAATCAGCGCATTGATGCCATCAACGGTGACATTGCCGACAATCAGCGAAACATCGACGGCCTGGACGCAGAGCTCAGCACTCTGAGCCGGCAGCAGGAGACATTGCTGGCCGACAGCGAAGCCCAGCGGGAAATTGTCGCCCGCGCCGTGCGCGCAGGTTACCTCAGCGGCGGCGACAGCCAGTTGCAATTGTTATTGATGCAACAGGATCCCTCCACTGCCCAGCGCATGCTGGTCTATTTTAACGCCTTCAACGAAGATCGCCTGCAGCAGATCCGCCGGTTCCGGCAGATCCTGGCGGAGCTGGAACAGACCCGCAACCGGATCGACCGGGCACAGACCACCCTGGCAGAGTCCAATGCGGCATTGACACAACAGCGGCAGCAACTGGAGCGCAGTCAGCAGGAACGATCCCTGCTTATCGCCAGCCTCAACGCCGACATGGCCACCCGTCGCAATGAGCTGGAACAACTGCTGGGCGACCGCGCGCATTTGCAGGAACTGATAGACGAGATAAACCGTATTATCGTAGACATCCCCTCGCCGGAAGACGCCATGCCCTTCGCTGGGGCACGCGGCCAGTTGCCCTGGCCGGTAAATGGGCCGCTGCTTGCCGGTTTTGGTGAACGTTATGGCGGCAGTCTGCAACGGCAGGGCATTATCATTGGCACGGAAACCGGCAGTGCTGTCAGGGCCGTGCACAACGGACGTGTGGTTTTCGCCGACTGGTTGCGCGGCTCTGGAAATCTGATCGTGGTCGATCATGGCAACAGTTTCATCAGTCTGTATGCTCAGGTGCAGGCTTTCACCAAAAACAGTGGCGACTGGGTCAACCGGGGCGAGGCCCTGGCCCTGTCGGGCAGCGATGCAGGCAACGGCAGCCCGGGGCTGTATTTCGAGATCAGGCAAAACAGCAGGACGCTGAATCCACAGGACTGGCTGACACCATCAAGCAGATAACCGACCATGGCGCTACCATCAATCACTACCCAGCGCCGGGCCAAGCGCATAGAATGCCGGTCAGGCCGGTCTCAAATCAGATACAGGATCGCAGGAGCAGACATGTTGTCAACACAAGCAGTTTTTAACCATCGCCGCCGCACCGGCTTCGTTTGCGCCGTACGCAGCACTTTGCAGCTTGGCGCCCTGATGGTGGCACTGACCCATGCCGGAAGCGCCATGTCTCAGCCAACCAATGATCCTGACCTCGATGTCATCACGCTTGATGAAATTGAACCCGCTGATGACAGCACCAACAACATCTCTGAAACCGAATCAACGCGACCTTTGCCGATAGAGGAAGTCAGACTGTTTGCCGAGGCGCTGGAGGCCATCCGCACCGCTTATGTATCCGACATTGATGACAAGACCCTGATCGATTATGCCATCCGTGGCATGCTGGCCGGGCTGGATCCTCACTCCGCTTACCTGAGCGCAGATGACTACGACAATCTGCAGGAAAGCACTGAAGGCGAGTTTGGCGGACTGGGTATTGAAATCGGCGAGGAAGACGGCTACATCAAAGTCATCACGCCGGTGGATGATACCCCGGCCGCCAGAGCCGGCGTCATGCCGGGCGACCTGATCGTCGAAATCAACGGCAGACCGGTGCGCGAGATGCTTATCAATGATGCCGTTGAGCTGCTGCGCGGCGAACCTGGCAGCGACGTCGATATCACCCTTATGCGTGACACTGAATCCGAACCCATCGACATTACCCTCACGCGTGAAGTGATTTCCGCCTCCAGCGTTCGCCACCGAATGCTGGAGCCAGGCTACGCTTACATTCGCATCGCCCAGTTCCGCACCAACACCGGCCCGGAGGTTGTCAAAGCGCTGGAAGACCTGCGAGCGTCAAATGACACACTCAACGGCCTGGTGCTGGATCTGCGCAATAATCCGGGCGGCGTCCTGCAGGCTTCCGTGCAGGTTGTTGATGCTTTCATCTCCGGCGGCCAGATTGTTTATACCGAAGGCCGCTTTGACGATTCTGACGGCAACTTTTACGCCACTGCCGACGATCCCAGCCAGGGCATACCGCTGGTAGTGCTGATCAATACCGGTTCGGCATCGGCAGCGGAAATTGTTGCCGGGGCACTGCAGGACCAGGGGCGTGCGGTCATCATGGGCACGCGCAGCTTTGGCAAAGGGTCGGTGCAATCGGTGCTGCCGCTCAACAATGAGCGCGCCCTGAAACTGACCACATCACTGTATTTCACGCCGTCGGGCCGCTCAATTCAGGCGCAGGGCATTGAGCCCGATATTGTCGTCGACGAAGCCCTGGTGACCCGGCGCATGCCCCGGCGCGGCATCTATTCCGAACGCGACCTGGAAGGTCATCTGCCCGGAACTGACGAATCAGAAGCTGAAAGCGACACACCCCGACCTGTCACCAGCTCGGAGCAGATTGTGGTCAGCGATTATCAGTTGAATGAGGCCCTGACCCTGCTCAAGGGCTGGCACATCATGGAAAGCGGACGACAGCGACGACAAAACGACGAATGAAAACTCATTTCGACACCGTCAAAAATGCCTGGCAGCGTTTTGCTGCGCAACCCGGCAATACGCACATCGCCCTGGCAGCTGCACTTTTGCTGGGTCTGGTGCTGGTCGTGACGCTGGCTGATGGCGGTGAGTCTGAGCAGCTGACAGACAGCACAACTGAGACCGAAGCCTCAGCCTCAGCCGCGCCAGATGATACACCTGTCGTGACAGATTTAACCGAGCCGGTTATTGCCGAAGCAGAGTCAGCCGGACCGGTTATTGATGAAACCGATGCGGTCGCCGTTGATGCGCCAGCGCTTGTGGGCAACCGGCTGGTCATCATTCTGGACGATATCGGCAACAACGCAGCTGCCGGTGAGCGCGCGGTTAATCTGCCCGGCGCCGTCACCTACGCGGTGCTGCCGTTCACGCCACACGGTCAAACGCTGGCAAACATGGCGCACGAGGCTGGCAAAGAAGTGATGCTACATGCCCCCATGAGCAACCTCGCGGGTATGGCGTTGGGCGAAGGTGGCCTGACACTGACACTGACGGAGGAAGAGTTCATCAACACGCTGCGCGCTGCGATTGCCGACATCCCGCATATTGCCGGCGTCAATAACCACACCGGCAGTGAATTGACCGCAGCGGTACAACCCATGCAGTGGGTCATGCGTGAGCTGAAACAACAAGGCCTGTTTTTTGTTGACAGCATGACCACCGGCAACAGCGTAGCCGGGGAAACTGCCATCGAGCTTCAGGTACCTTCTCTCAAGCGCCATGTCTTCCTTGATAATGAAGCCACGCCGGAAGCCATCGACCGGGAGTTCCAGCGGGCCCTGGACATTGCCCGGCAGCAGGGCTTCGCAGTCGCCATCGGACACCCTTATCCGGCCACGCTGGATTATCTGGAACAGGCCCTTCTGACCCTGCCCGAGCACGACATCACCCTGGTGTCGGCCTCCGCCCTGCTTGAGCGGGAACAACAGCCCTGAGCGATAAACAGCCCTGAGCGATAAACAGCCCTGAGCGATAAACAGCCTTGAGCCATAAAAAGCCCTGATTTAGCTATCTGCATCCATCGACATCAGCGAGGCGTTGCTGTCCAGATAGTCGATATGTTTGTGCAGCATGGCGAGCGCATCGGCGTCAATTACCGGACCCACATCTGTCGACAGGTCCGCCGGATCGCCAATACTCAGCTCATCCATGGCACCCGCCAACAACTCCGTCAGCTCGTCGGCAATGTCTTCCTGCACCAGCAACACTCTCAGCGCGGAACATCGCTGCCCTGCACTTTGAAACCCGGACTGCAATACATCGGCAACGACCTGCTCCAGCAAGGCCGATGAATCTACCAGCATGGCATTAAGCCCGCCGGTTTCCGCAATCAGCGTCGCTATCGGGCCGTTGCGGGCCGCCAGGTTCTGGTTGATCGCGCGCGCGGCATCAGTGGACCCGGTGAACGCGACACCGGTAACGCGCTTGTCACCGACCAGACGGGCGCCGGTCTCGGCGCCGCCAACAATCAGGTGCAAAACATCGCGCGGTATACCGGCCTGGTGCAGCAGATCAACCGCAGCGGCAGCCACCTGCGGCGTCTGTTCGGCAGGCTTGGCTACAACCGTGTTGCCTGCTACCAGTGCCGCTGTCACCTGACCCAGGAATATTGCCAGCGGAAAATTCCACGGACTTATGCAGACAAACACACCCCGGCCCCGCAATTGCCACCGGTTGTCTTCGCCGGTTGGTCCCGGCAGGGCACGGGCCTGAAAATCCTGACGGGCACGCACGGCATAATAACGGCAAAAATCTACTGCCTCACGCACTTCAGCTACGCCGTCGGCAACTGTTTTTCCGCCCTCCTTTGTACACAAGGCGATCAGCTGAGGCATTTGAGCTTCCAGCAGTTCAGCCATATTCTCCAGACAGTCGGCACGATACCCGACATCCGCTGCCGACCAGTCTGCAAATGCTTTGGCCGCCATTGAAAGCGCCTGGTCAATTTCTTTATCGCCCGCATCGGCAGGCGCTGGTGCCAGTCCGGATCGCGGCCACTGTGTCTGCAGCTTTTCCAGCGCAGCGAAGCTGGACAGGTCCACTCCCTGAGCATTGCGACGATCAGGATACAAACGCACCGGCAAAGGAATGCGCGGATGCGGTATCTGCGACAGGGACAACACCTGCGCAACCGGGTCTTGCACCAACGCCGCGACCGGCGTGTTGTCATCCAGAATACGATTGACAAAGGAGGTATTGGCGCCATTCTCCAGCAGACGACGCACCAGGTAGGGCAACAGGTCTTCATGACTGCCTACCGGTGCATACACACGGCATTCAGGTCCGGAGTCTTTACCAGTAATCAGTTGCTCATAGAGTGGGCCACCCATGCCGTGTAAACGCTGGAACTCAAAATCCATGCCGGCAGAATCACTGGCAGCAGATCTCTTATTTTCGCGAGTGTATTCCAGAATTGCTGCAACCGTGTAGGCATTGTGGGTAGCAAATTGGGCGTAGAGCAAACGGTTATGGACAAGCAGTTTTTGTGCACAGGCCAGATAGGACACATCGGTGTTCTGTTTACGGGTGAACACAGGATAAGCGCTCAGACCCTGCTCCTGGGCGCGCTTGATCTCGGTATCCCAGTAAGCGCCTTTAACCAGACGAATCATCAAACGTCGTTCCGCCCGGACTGCCAGATCCGCCAGCCAGTCAATCTGATCGTAGGCACGCTTTTGATACGCCTGCACCGCCAGCCCCAGGCCCTGCCACCCAGCCAGTGATTGATTCAATGCCACCTGTTCAAAAACCGCCAATGTCAGGTCCAGGCGATCCGCCTCTTCGGCATCCACGGTCAGGCCGATATCATAATGCTTTGCCAGCTTCGCCAGTTCCAGCAATCGTGGTATCAATTCTTTCATGACACGGCCGGCCTGGGACACCTCAAAGCGCGGGTGCAAAGCCGACAATTTGATGGATATACCCGGCGCTTTTATCGGGCCCAGACCGACTGCCGTCGCGCCGATGGCGTGAATAGCCGCGGTATATGCCTTCAGATAGCGGACACTGTCAGCACGGGTACGCGCGGCCTCGCCCAGCATGTCATATGAATGCAGGTAATGCCCTGCTTCGGACGTATGTGAACGCGTCAGAGCCTCCTCGATAGTGCGGCCCATGACAAATTGCCGGGCCATGATACGCATGGCATGGCGAACCGCCTGACGCACAAGTGGTTCACCGGCGCGCTGCAACAAGCGCCGAAAAATGCTGTTGCCCTGGTCCGCCTGCATGACCGGATGGATGACTTTACCCGACAGCATCAGCCCCCAGGTCGAGGCGTTAACAAACAGGGATTCGCTTTGACCCAGATGGCTTTGCCAATCGCCGCTTCCCAGCTTGTCTTCAATCAAGCGGTCGACTGTCGCCTCATCAGGCGTTCGCAACAAGGCTTCTGCCAGACACATCAGCACCACGCCTTCCTGGCTGGACAACTGATACTCCTGCATCAGGGCATCTACGCCCGACCCTTTGGTACGGTTGGCGCGCACCGTTTCTATCAGCTGACCAGCCTGTTCACCGATACCTTGTTTGTCGGTCGGGGAGTCATTAAGTGCGCGGCACAGCCGGTGAACATGCGATGTTTCATCAACGCGATAGGCTTTGCGCACCGCCTGATAAGCGGGCATTGAAACCAGCGGTAAAGCAAAGTAGCGCACAGTGAACCTCCGGACGGAAATCCAAAACCCTACTTTACGCAACCAACATACATATCTGCAACAACTGTCGTTAAAGGGACAGACAAGCGTTAGCGAGGTAGCTTGTCAAATATCCAGCCGCATGGTGATGCCCTGCTCAGCCATATACTGCTTGGCCTGCGGAATACTGAATTCGCCAAAATGGAAAATGCTGGCGGCCAGCACGGCGTCGGCGCCGCCCTGGAGCACGCCGTCAACCAGATGTTGCAGATTGCCAACACCACCGGAGGCAATCACCGGCACGTCCACGGCGTCACTGACCGCTTTGTTGAGCGCCAGGTCAAAACCGATTTTGGTGCCATCACGGTCCATGCTGGTCAGCAGGATTTCACCAGCGCCGAAGCTGACCATGCGCCTGACCCAGTCAATTGCATCCAGGCCCGTCGGCTTGCGGCCACCGTGGGTAAAAATTTCCCAGCGATCAGCCTCGCCCTCGGTGCTGACTTTTTTGGCGTCCACCGCCACCACGATACACTGCGAGCCAAAGCGCTGAGCGGCCTCGCGGACAAATTCCGGATTGGTGACGGCAGCCGTGTTGATGGACACCTTGTCGGCGCCGGCATTGAGCATGGTACGGATATCTTCCAGGGTGCGGATGCCACCCCCGACAGTGAGCGGAATAAACACCTGGCTGGCTATTGCCTCAACTGTTTTAACCGTGGTTTCCCGCCCTTCACTGGACGCGGTGATATCAAGAAAGGTGATTTCATCAGCACCGGCATCACTGTAGCGTTTGGCAATTTCGACCGGGTCGCCGGCATCACGAATATCGAGAAATTTGACGCCTTTGACCACACGACCCTTGTCGCAGTCCAGGCAGGGGATGATGCGTTTTGCCAGTGCCATGTTATGCTCCGCCATCTTTTAAGTAGCTGTCACAGTAGGCCTGTGCCTTTGCCAGATCCAGCGCACCTTCATAGATTGCGCGGCCGGTAATGGCACCCATGATGCCGGCTCCGGTATCAGTTTTTGCAACACGGCACAGACCCGCAATATCTTCCATGCGACTGACACCACCGGAGGCAATGACCGGGATGGTGGAGGCGCGCGCCAGACGCAAAGTGGCCTCCACGTTAACGCCCTGCATCATGCCATCACGCGCAATATCAGTATAGATGATCGCTTCCACGCCGTCGTTGGCAAACCGTTGTGCCAGATCCACGACATTGACCGTGGACACTTCCGCCCAGCCGTCGGTGGCCACCCAGCCGTCTTTGGCATCCAGGCCAACTATGATGTGTCCCGGAAACGCTTTGCAGGCTTCGGCGACAAACGGCGGATGCCTGACCGCCTGTGTGCCGATGATGACATGCTTCACACCCACGCCCAGGTAGTATTCAATGGTTGCCAGGTCACGGATACCCCCGCCAATCTGCAAAGGCAGATCCGGATACTCTTTGGCGATGGCTTCCACTATGGCACCGTTGACCGGCTCGCCCGCGAAAGCACCATTCAGGTCAACCAGATGCAGACGACGCGCGCCCTGCGCACGCCAGTGACCGGCAGTTTTGACCGGGTCGTCAGAAAACACCGTGGAGTCTTCCATCCGGCCCTGGCGCAGACGCACACATTGACCGTCTTTGAGATCGATTGCAGGAATTACCAGCATTATTTACACCTTGACTGTCGGGTTTCGAATGACCGGTCCCGGGCTGCCTGCTCTGAAAGCAGCATGGCATCGGGACGCAGTCGTCTCAGGGTCTGCCGTCCCAGCGCAGGAAGTTATTCAGCAACTGCAAACCAGCATGCTGACTCTTTTCCGGATGAAACTGGACGGCAAACAAGGAATCCTTGCTCAGCGCTGCGGCAAAATCATTGCCATAATGAGTGATACCTGCCACTTGAGAAACATCAGCAGGTGCAACAAAATAACTGTGCACAAAATAGAACCGGCTGTTATCGGCGATATTGTGCCAAAGCGGATGTGGCCGTTGTTGTTGCACACAGTTCCAGCCCATGTGCGGTACTTTCAGGCGCTGACCATCAACATCCAGCAGACCTTTGTCGCCACCAAAGCGTTTGACCGATCCGGGCAACAGGCCCAGACACGCCACATGACCATTCTCTTCACTGCTGTCCAGCAGCGCCTGCATGCCAACACAGATTGCCAGCACCGGTTTGCCACGTGCCACCGCCTCATTGACGATGGCATCGACGCCGAGTCGACGAATTTCGGCCATGCAGTCACGGATGGCACCCACACCTGGAAAAATAATGCGGTCAGCGGCCAGAATACGCGATGCATCACTGGTCACCTCAACGCTGATATCCCTGCCCAGGCTTTCCACGGCTTTTGATACGGAATGGAGATTACCCATTCCATAATCAATGACGGCTACGTTGTTCATGATCGGGGGAGTCCTGCTCGATTCGCTCAACTGTTCTGTTCCAGACTGCCTTGTTACAGACTGCCTTTGGTCGAAGGGATCACATCTGCACTGCGCGGGTCGATTTCCATCGCCATGCGCAGGGCCCGGCCAAACGCCTTGAATACAGTTTCAACCTGGTGATGGCTGTTCTGTCCACGCAGATTGTCGATGTGCAGAGTCACCAGGGCATGGTTCACAAAACCCTGAAAAAACTCGTAGAACAGGTCGACATCAAAGCCACCCACCGATGCACGGGTAAATGGTACGTGATACTCCAGGCCCGGTCGGCCGGAAAAATCCACCACCACGCGTGACAAGGCTTCATCCAGCGGCACGTAGGCGTGTCCATAACGACGAATGCCTTTACGGTCCAGTGCTTTGTAGAAAGCCTGCCCCAGGGTGATGCCCAGATCTTCCACTGTGTGGTGGGCGTCAATATCAAGATCACCAACCGCGTGAATATCCAGATCGATCAGACCATGGCGGGCCACCTGATCCAGCATGTGATCAAGGAATGGCAGGCCAGTCTGGCATTTGAGTTCGCCGCTACCATCCAGATTCACGGTCACACGAATCTGGGTTTCCTTGGTATTGCGCTCTACAGTGGCCTGACGATCGGCCTTCTCTGCGGTCTTGGCTGTGGTCATGGAAAGATCCCGGGCTGAATTGATCAGAAACTTGAAAATGCGCGCGCATTATAAGCCCTAGCGCCCCCCAGGGGCCAGCGTTGCTGTCGTGGATAGTTTCCGGGGCGCCTGCTAGTATGTAAAAGCATGGACTTACTTCCCCGCTTTCAACGCCTGTATACCCTGCGCCTGGCGCTGCTGGCCGGCGTTCTGGTGCCCGTGGTGCTGGTGGTGGCTTTCGCCGGCTCGTGGGCTCTGCGCCTGCTCGAGCAACAAGGCAATGAGCGCATGCAGGAAGATATTGAACTGATCGCCGATGCCATTCGTTTGCCGCTCAGCCACGCACTGGAACGGGATCGCATTGGCAGCATCAATCAGGCCCTGAACTCGGCGTTTAATACCAATGTGGTCTATGGCGCCTATGTCTATGACGAACGCGGCCAGGAGATCGCCCGCAGCGGGCGCCGCGCCGCGCGCGTGGAAACCGATCAGGCTGCCATGCTGGCGGCCTCGGGCGATCTGTTGAGTGAATTCTCGCAGGCAGGCGAGGAAGAAATATTCTCCTATTTTGTGCCGTTGACGGATACCGGCGGTCGCATCAATGGTCTCCTGCAACTGACCCGGCGCGGCAGTGATTTCAGTGATTATATCGCCATGGTTCGGCAGACCTCACTGATCGCGCTGGCAGGCTTGTGCCTGTTGCTGTCGATGATTGTATTGGTCGGCCACCACCATGCCCTGGGCGGTCCGCTAAAGCGTATGCTCGGTGGCATGAAGAAGATTCGTGGCAGCGACAGCCAGCGACGACTGCATAATGACGGCCCGGCGGAGATACAGAACCTGGCGTCAGGCATCAATAATATGCTGGACCGCATCGATGCATCTCAGGATGAACTGGTCGAGCGGCGCCAGCATGAAATGGCGTTGCGCCTGCGCCTGGAGCAATCCGAAAAGCTGGCCACCATTGGCCGACTCGCTGCCGGGGTGGCGCACGAGTTGGGCAGTCCGCTGAGCACACTGGACGGGAAGGCCCAACAGGCCTTGCGCGACAGCGAATCGGAAGCCGCAGAACCTGAGTCGCGAACCCGGCGCAATCTGAAACAGATCCGGGCGGAAGCAGCTCGCATGGAGAAGATCATTCAACAGTTGCTCGACTACGGACGCGACAACCCGCTCAGCCGTGTCCAGCTCGACTGTGAACGACAGGTGCAACAGGCGCTGGACAAACTGGCCCCGGAACGGGAGAGCAAAACTGTCTCTGCCACGCTGGAAGGTCCGGCACTGCGTATTTCAGTCGATCCGCTGCGTTTCGACCAGGCCCTGAGCAACCTGATCGCCAATGCCATTCACGCCTGCCGACAGCAAATACGGATTACCTGGCGGGCAACCGTCATAGACGGGCAAGGGATGATCGAATTGCGCGTGGAAGACGACGGAGACGGCATACAAATGGATGACAAAGCAAAACTTTTTGACCCTTTTTTCACTACCAAACCGGTTGGTCAGGGCACCGGACTCGGCCTGGCCGTGGCTCATGCCGCGATCAAGGATCACGGCGGCAACATTACACTGGAGGCGCCGGATCAGCGCACGGATAGCCTGGGTGGTGCCTGCTTTGTGGTGAGGCTGCCTGATGAGTAAACAACAGACGAATGACCCGCAGCAACAGCAAAAAGAAATCGTTCTGATCGTGGAAGACGACAGGTCCTTGCGCGAACTGCTGGTGGAGGAGATGCAGGATGCCGGTTACGCGGCGCTGGAGGCAGGCGACACTGCTCAGGCACTGGCGAAACTGGCCGACCACCCCGTTAATCTGATCATCAGTGATCTGCGTCTGCCCGGTGCCAGTGGCCTGGAATTGCTGGCAACTATGCGTCAGCAGGCTGACTCCCCCGGTTTTATCATGATCACTGCCTTCGGTACCGTGGAGCAGGCAGTCGATGCACTGAAACAAGGTGCGGATGACTTCCTCACCAAGCCCATCAAGCTTGATCACCTGCGCATAGCCGCCGAGCGCGTCATCCAGCGCCGCAAACTGCAACAGGAACTGGCCCGATACCGCAAACTTATCGGCGACCACGGTTTTCATGGCATGCTCGGACGCAGCGCAGCCATGCAACGTCTGTCGAGTGTTGTCCGCATGGTCGCCAGAGCCGAAGGGCCGGCCTTGATCACTGGCGAAAGCGGCACCGGCAAAGAACTGGTAGCCCGCGCGCTACACGAAGAAAGCCAGCGCAAGGACGGGCCGTTTGTGGCGGTCAATTGCGCCGGAATCCCGCCCGAACTGCTGGAAAGCGAACTGTTTGGCCATACCGCCCAGGCCTTTACCGGCGCCCGCAAAGCGCGCACCGGCCTGTTTGAAGAGGCTGACGGCGGCAGCCTGCTGCTGGACGAACTGGGCGAAATGCCCATGGAAATGCAGGCCAAACTGCTACGTATCCTGCAGGACGGCAGAATCCGCCCGGTCGGCAGTAATCAGGAAAAACAGCTGGATGTGCGGATCATCGCCGCAACCAATCGCGACCTGGACGAGGAAGTTCGCAACGGCCGTTTCCGCGAAGACCTGTATTTTCGTTTGCAGACTTTCGCCATGCATGTGCCGCCGCTGCGCGAGCGCGGTGACGATATCGAACTGCTGGTGGCTCACTTCATTGGCCGCTTCAGTCTGCAATTGCACCGTGACATACATGGCATCAGCGATACGGCGCTGGCTCGCCTGCGGGCACATGACTACCCTGGCAATGTCCGCGAACTTGCCAGTGCCATTGAGCGTGCCGTCACGTTTTGCCAGGGCAGTGAAATTGACCTGCAGGATCTGCCGGAACGCTTGCAGACGGCAAGTCAGTCGATGGATGACGATGCATCACAGATCGCCCGACAGCTACTGTCCGGCGATACAGGTACAGAATCCGATGCCTTACCGTCCCTGCAGGATGTTGAACTGGCCTACATTCATCTGGTGCTGAAACGTCTGGACGGCAACAAACGCCAGGCTGCTGCCGCGCTGGGCATTGGCCGTCGTACGCTATACCGCCGCCTGGGTATTGATGAGTAATTTGCAGCAGAGAAAACCGGCCAACAGGTCCTTGCGCACACTATATTACGACTCATGCGCCATAATGGCACATACAAAACCCTCTGCCTATCTCTGACACTTTATCCTAACAACTTGTTTTTATTTAACATCTAAGAACCGCAAAAGCTGGCACAATGCTTGCGACAGTCAGGCTACACGTTGTAGAAAGCAAAGGAGTTATTCATGCTTAAGAAATTACTTGGTATACCCGCCCTGTTCGCACTCATTTTCGCTGCTGGTGTCGCGCATGCTCAGCCACCCGCACCAGCGGCACCGGAAGCAGACGTTCCGCAAAGTGCAGCAGATATCGACGCCGACATGAAAGAGAAATTTGTCGGCGCATACGGCGACATCATGTCAATCCAGATGCGCTACGCCGAACAACTGCAATCGGTAACCGACGAAAACGAAGCCAACTCACTGCAGCAGCAGGCGCAGGTGGAGATGCAGGAAGCAGTTACTGCCAATGACATCACCATTCAGGCGTATAACCAGATTATCCAGTTGGCTTCTGCCGATGAAGAACTGATGGCTGAACTGGAAGCTGCCATTGAAGAAGAAATGGAGTCTTAATTCTCTCAACCAGTGTTTAGATATATAACCCGCAGGATTTTGCCCGTGTACATTGTGCACGGGCTTTTTTGTGCATTGACTGACGTATTCCGTTAAACTTTCAGACCATTTTCCGCTGATCGCAGTACGGGATGCCGAACGTTATGTCAAAACTACTTAAATACCTGATTTTCCTGCTGGCCGGCCTGGCTGTATTTGCCGTTGTACTTGTCTTCGTCCTGTTTACGGTTATTGATCCGAACCGCTACCGACCTGCCATTGAGGCGTCAGCGTCGCAGCAGACTGGCATGCAGTTACGCATCAATGGCGACATCGACTGGACTTTCCGTCCAGTTTTTGGCCTCAGCATACAGGATGTCAGCCTGACTAACGGGATCACACCTCAGGAGCTGGCGTCGTTTTCCACGATCGCGCTGAAGCTCGACATCGGCAGCCTGTTGTACGGCAACCTGGCGGTGCAGGAGTTTGTTGCCGAAAACCTGCACATCAACTGGTTTGTTGACGCTGAGGGCCAGGCCAACTGGCTGGTAAACGCCGACGATCCCGCGCCCACGCAAACCACAGAGCCGGGCATCACAGAATTACCGATCGACATCAATATCGCAGACATACGTGTCATCAACGCCAGTGTTGCCTATCGCGACCAGCGCACAAATACTGACACCCGCCTGCAGAACATCAATCTGACCAGTCAGAACACCAATCTGGAAAACCGGCCCTTCCCGCTTGAACTGAGCATGCGCCTGGTCAATGAACTGAGCGATCAGGACCTGACCCTTAACCTGGCATCAACCGCCCAGGTTGATTTTAACGCCGGCAATATCAGTCTTGACGATCTGCGCTTCAACCTCAGCCCGCTGGTGCTCACCGGCGAACTCAGCGTCAGCGATTTCCGCAACGACATGCGCTGGCAGACCAGCCTTGCCAGCAACACCTTCAACCTGAGCCATCTGCTGGCGAACTTTATGCCGCTTGATGAAGACAGCATGCCGGCGCCAGATGCACAACAATTCTCAGTTCAGACCCTGCAGGCCAATGGTGATAGTGCGGGCATAACCCTGGGCGGCTTGACGGTGGCACTGGACGATACTGTTGCAGACGTACGCGGCGACTACCTGTATGCCACCGATTCCCGCCAGGCACTGCTGGCATACAACCTGAATACCAACGCCATTGATCTGGACAGCCTGCTGCCGATATCCGGCAGCACTGAAACCGACGCCACAGCCGAAACGGAGGTTGATCAGGAGGCGGAGCAACCCCCTGCACAGATCGCAGCGGACACACCCGATAGCAGCACGACTGAGCTGCCATTTGACCTGCTGCGCAGCATGGACATTCGTGGCGAGCACAATGTCGAGTCACTGACAGTGTCCGGCCTGCAGTTTTCTCCCGTGGAATTCGGCCTGTTGCTGCAGGACGGCGTGCTGAACATCGACACTCAGCCTGTTGGTTTTTATGACGGAGAGCTAGATGCCACTGTCACCCTGAATGCCACCACATCGCCCGCGCAACTGGCGATGGAAACCGGCCTTACCGGTGTCAGCGCAACTGCCCTGGCCGCTGATCTGCCGCGTCTTGGTTTTTTCACCGGCCGCTTCAATGCCAGTACCACCCACATGATGCAGGGCAACACCGTTAATGCCTTGCTCAACAGCATAGATGGCGCCAGCACGCTGCAGGTAAGCGACAGCTCAGTGGACATCACCATGCTGAAGCGTGTCTTCTCCGCCATCTCCGTGCTCAGCCCGAGAGGCGACATGGCATCACAATGGCCCGATGTTGTTCGTTTCAGCAACTCCGAGGCCTACCTGATCTTTAATGACGGTATCGATGAGAATCAGGAGCTGAACCTGCGCCTGGATAACTTTGATGTCAGCGGTACCGGTGGCATTGATCTGGTGGCAGGCGAGTTTGATTACAGACTTGATTTCACCATTCTGGGTGAGCCGGAGCCACAAACAATTCGCGTCAACGAAGACTTTCAGAATGTTGCCTGGCCGGTGCGTTGCGATGCGGCTTTTGATGACGCCGCCGCGCAATATTGCAGCCCTGACCTGCAGCGTGTGCGTGAGGTATTCGCTGCCATCGCCCGTGACGAAATCCAGCGCCGCGCCAGCGAGGCAGTCGGCGAACAGGTTGAGCGCTTGCGCACCAGAATACAGGATCTGTTCCAGAACTAACGGGCTGTCGCCTGCCTTTACTTCAACCCGCGGATGCTATTTTGACCAATCTGATAGACACCGACACCGTGCTTGAGTGGTATCACCAGCACGGTCGCCACGACCTGCCCTGGCAGCATAACACCACACCTTACCGGGTCTGGGTGTCCGAGATCATGCTGCAGCAGACCCAGGTAAGTACCGTCATCGATTATTACCAGCGCTTCATGGCCCGATTTCCCGATGTGCAGACGTTGGCAGCCGCGCCGCTGGACGAGGTGCTGCACCTGTGGACGGGGCTGGGTTATTACGCTCGCGCGCGTAACCTGCACAAGACCGCCCGGACTGTCTGCGACCAGCACGCCGGCGAATTTCCATCAGACATGGATACCCTGATGACACTGCCTGGCATCGGTCGCTCCACTGCCGGCGCCATTCTGGCCCTGGCCATGGGTCGGCGCGGTGTTATTCTGGACGGCAATGTGAAGCGTGTATTATGCCGCTATCACGCCATTCAGAGCTGGTCCGGGGAAACCAGAACACTCGCCCGGCTGTGGCAGATTGCCGAGGACACCACGCCGCACAAGCAGGTCGCTGCCTACACGCAGGCGATGATGGATCTGGGCGCCACCCTTTGCACCCGCAGTAAACCGGACTGCCAGCGCTGCCCGTTAACGTCTGGCTGCCAGGCCTGGCGTCTTGAACTGACCTCACAGCTACCGGTCAGCAAACCCAGAAAAAAGCTGCCACAAAAACAGACCTATATGATCCTGTATCATCAGGACAAGGCCGCAGTTTTGCTGCAACAACGCCAGTCCACCGGCCTGTGGGGCGGGCTGTGGAGTTTGCCCGAGTGCAGTGACGATGAGGCCCTGGCAGCCTGGCTGCAACGCCATGGCGGTGAACAAAACGAACAGTGGCCCGCCCTTCGTCACACCTTCAGCCATTTCCATCTGGATATTACGCCGGTGCTGGTGCGCGCCAGTGACAGCTCGCAGGTTTTGGACTCTGCCGGCAGCCTGTGGTATCCATTGGACCACTCACTAAAGCTCGGACTCGCCGCACCGGTGAAAAAACTGCTTGACCGCCTGGCGAGCCACAAATGACTTGCCAGACCAACGCCAGAGGATTGATATGACCCGTACCGTATTCTGCAAAAAGTACCAAAAAGAATTGCCTGGCCTTGCCGTGCCGCCGTTCCCGGGTGCAAAAGGCCAGCAACTATTCGACCAGATCTCCGCGCAGGCCTGGCAGGACTGGCAAAAACAGCAGGTGATGTTGATCAACGAGAAGCAACTCAGCATGGCCTCTGCCGATGACAGGCGCTATTTGCAGGAGCAGATGGATCGCTACTTCGCCAATGAGTCCTTTGAGAGCGCAAGCGGATACGTTCCGCCGGAAGCCGATTGAGATACTCCAGGGATTTGTGCCCCGAAGACTTGACTAAGGCCGCCGCAACGGTTTTAATACGCGCCTTGTTGTGGACGCAGCTCCTTGCGCAGCATCCCGACAAGGCAAGTTAATACACGCCCAGGTAGCTCAGTCGGTAGAGCAGAGGATTGAAAATCCTCGTGTCGGTGGTTCGATTCCGCCCCTGGGCACCATACAAAAAGCCTCGCTTTCAAGCGGGGCTTTTTTTATGGTGCCCCAGGGGCGGATGAGAACCATCAATCTGGTTCGATAAATTGCGCCAGCAATTTACAACGAGTGCGACAGCACGAAGCCCGAAGGGGCCAAACAGCCCTAAGCTGTTTGGATTATTCCGCCCCTGGGCACCATACAAAAAGCCTCGCGACAGCAGAAAAGCCCCTACTGCCCCAAAATAGCGTCGATCACCACACCTGCAGTCTCGGTGATCAAAAGAATATCTGAAGCAACCCGCACATACTTGTGCCCCTCAGGCGCCATACCGAGCTGTTGCGAAATAGCATCCGGCACCGAGTAATAAGTCACATCACGTGGCAACTGCCTGCCCATTTCCCATTTTCTGGCCTGCCCTGGGGGCATACAACCATTCTGCTTCTTTGCCAATCCCGGCGGACAACCGCCTGGTCCCGCATTATTCGCAGCTTCCTGGTAATAATTGCGAACCACTGAACGCTGTGCATCATCAAAACGGTATTTTGCTTCCTGACGGCGCTCCTGGTTTTGACCCTGACCCTGACCCTGCCCCTGCCCCTGGGCCAGCGCCGGACCAATTGCCAGAACACACAAACTGAGCAGTGCCGTTACAACCCTGATCCTTGCCCTAACTGATCTCATGACCTTTCTCCTGTTTTTTTGTTCAGACCTGGAAGTAACATTACATCCATGGCTGCGAGACCATAATAGACTAGTCGTCTTAACCTTACCTGAATAATCTTCTGGGCTGCGCGGCTAACATCAAGGGTTAATCTCACGCCGCCCGCGGGTCAATTTCCTGAGTAATATTCAACCCTGCTTCTATTTCGGCGCGCCTCAAATCGTATGCAGACTGCAGATTGAGCCAGCTTTGTGCATCTCCGCCAAAATAGCGCGCCAGTCGCAGCGCAGTATCAGCCGTTACTCCGCGGCGCTCCAGAGTAATATCATTAATTCGCGCAGGCGTAACACGCAGCGCCTTCGCCAACGCATTGGCACTCATACCCAAAGGAACCAGGTAATCTTCCCGCAACACCTCACCCGGATGCACCGGGCGCATGCCGTTTTTAATCATGCTACGACCCTCCTAGTGGTAATCGACAATTTCAACATCAAAGGCGCCCTCATCCCGACCAACGCCGCGACCTACCCGTCTCGAACAAAGCTTGTGTTTTAGAACAGCGGAAGCCCTTAATCATAAACCTGATTGTATATCGATAAACGATATACAGCAAGCCAGTTTAGTAAGGTGCGTTTAAGGGTGTGTGGTTAGTCCGTGCGGGATATCCGCAAGGGCATGTCCGGAATCGTAGTCCCGGTGTCGACCGATCCTTGCTGTTCAACACTTCTCAGTGCTTCAAAATCACATAAAACGCATGAATAATGCCCGGAATAAAACCCAGCATTGTCAGCAGGATATTGAGCCAGAACGGAAACTTGATGCCCACTTCCATAAAAACCCCCACCGGGGGCAACAATACAGCAAAAATCATTTTAATCGGGTCCGTCGGGGTAAACGCCATGATATTCCCTCTCACGATTGCTAAGTATGCTCTGGAACCATAACATATCCGGGCACGGAACAATGTAACACCTCTATTATCCGGACAACCTGTATTGGACAAATCATGATTATCGAAACCCCGCGTCAGGAACAGCTACTGGATCAACCCCATCGTATGGAAAAGGATCTGCTGGGTCCGCTGGCCGTACCGGCCGATGCCTACTACGGCGTACAAACCCAGCGTGCCCTGGAGAATTTTGTGTTGTCCGGCGTACCGTTGGCGCACTTCCCGAAACTGATTCTTGGGCTGGCCATGGTCAAGAAGGCTGCCGCCGCCGCCAACCGCGATATCGGCGAGCTTAGCCCGGCCAAATACGACGCCATCGCCTATGCCTGCGACCGATTGATTAACGGCGAATTTCATGAGCAGTTTGTGGTGGACATGATTCAGGGTGGTGCCGGCACTTCCACCAACATGAATGCCAATGAGGTCATTGCCAACGTTGCGCTGGAATATATGGGCCACGGCAAGGGGGAGTATCAGCACCTGCATCCCAACAACGACGTGAACATGTCGCAGTCCACCAACGATGCCTACCCGACCGCAATCAGAGTGGGCCTGCAACTGTCTCATGCCGAACTGGTCGACAGCCTGGCATTGCTGCAACAGGCTTTCGCCGTCAAACGCGATGAGTTCCATGACGTCATCAAGATGGGCCGCACTCAATTGCAGGACGCTGTGCCAATGACCCTGGGGCAGGAGTTCGGCGCTTATGCCACCACCCTGGGCGAAGACATCGAGCGTATAGGCGGTTTGTACGACCTGCTGCGCGAAGTCAATCTGGGTGGCACCGCTATCGGCACCGGCATTAATGCTGATCCGCGCTATGCGGTGCTGGCGGTGTCTCATTTGAGTGAGGTTTGTGGCCACCCGATGCGACTGGCAACCGATCTGATTGAAGCCACTTCCGACATGGGGGCATTTGTCCTTTTTTCCGGTATGACCAAGCGACTGGCCATCAAACTGTCAAAAATCTGCAACGACCTGCGCCTGTTATCCAGCGGGCCTCGCACGGGCTTTAATGAAATCAACCTGCCGCCGCAACAACCAGGCTCATCCATCATGCCAGGCAAGGTCAACCCGGTGATACCGGAAGCGGTCAACCAGGTGGCCTACCAGGTTATCGGCAACGACCTGGCCATCACCATGGCCGCGGAAAATGGCCAGCTGCAGCTCAACGTTATGGAACCGTTAATTGCTTACAAAATCATGGAGTCCATGCGCCTGCTGCGCCGGGCCATGGACATGTTGCGCGAGCGCTGCGTTATCGGCATCACCGCCAACCGTGAACGTTGCCGCGAACTGGTCGATAACTCCATCGGCCTGATCACCGCCCTGAACCCTTACATCGGTTATGAGGATGCCACGCGCATTGCCCGGATCGCGCTGGAAAGCGGACGCAGTGTGCTGGAGCTGGTACGGGAAGAAAATCTGCTGGATGAAGAAACGCTGATCGAAATTCTGAAGCCGGAGAATATGGTTAATCCGCGCGCGGTGAAACGCAAATAAATAGAAAGGGGACGGAGGCGATTTATCGCCTCCGTCCCCTTTCTATTTGTCCCCTTTTTTCTTAGAAGGTCTTGCGCACCCCGACTTCAAACACACGGCCGAGCGGGTTGCCGATTCGCGGATCGTAACCGAACTCCTGCCGTGAGGCGGGCGGTGCTTCGTCAGTGATGTTGGTCACTGATGCACTGAACGATGCCCATTCGTGATCCCACACCCAGTGCAGGTCACCCGACAGCCAACCGCCTGGATCAACACCGTAGTAGGACGGACCAAATGGCGTTGTTGTACCCGGCTGGAAACCACCCGGCACCAGGGCCGCTTCGTTCACAGAGCCATCGTCGTTGTAGTAGCGTTCGTCCTTGACACCATCAATGTACGACAACACAAAGCGGAAGTTGTGATCACCCTGCCCGTAGTTGACATTAAGGTTGGCACGCCACTCAGGGGCAGCCTGCGCAATGGTGGCAAAGTTAAGCGTGCCCAGACGATCATCGCCCGGATCCAGCTGGAAGCCGTCAAGGACCGTTTCGCCGAAGGAAAACTCTTCCACCTTGGTCAGTGTCAGACCCAGTCGCATGTCACCCGCAAAAGCCGGGAAGCTGTAACGCGCCTGAACATCGAAACCGTTGGTGGTTTGGCCCGGGCCGTTGCCGAACTCGGTCGTGATGTTGGCAAAATCATTCGCCGTGGTCACACCCTGGTTACACACGCCACCGTTAAACTGCACACGCCCTACCAGGGGATGCGAGCAATCAGCCAGTGCTGTGCGATTTGTCGGTACACTGCCCGAGCCATCCGGTGCAATGCTGAACACGGAGCTGGCGATATCGTTAGCGGACGCCAACAGACCCAACTCGTCTTCCGTCTCAATACTGAAGTAGTCAAGAATGAACTGGAAGCTGTGTGACACGTCAAAGCCTTCAGACTGCCAGATCGCGCCGGTGCTCCATACTGTTGCAGTTTCCGGCTCAATACCGGTTGCCGTGATGGTAGTGGCACCACGCCAGTCTCCGCCGGCGATGGTATAACTGTTGACGCCGTTGTTGACTTCACCCGGGCTCAGGCCAGCGCCCGGCGCCTGGTAGTTGGTGCCGTAAGAACCGCGGAATGACAGATTGTCGGTCAGGTCATACTTGCCCGACACCTTGTATACGGTTGCACTCAGGTCGCCGCTGAAGGCTTCATGGCGTACCGCCGCAGTCATTACCAGATCGTCCAGCAAGGGCAGGTTCAACTCACCAAATGCTGAACGCTGATCCTGTTTGGTCGAATCGGGCGGATCAATACCAAAGAAGAAGAACGGACCCGGGCCATCAGGCGTACAACCGTTATACTCCGGGTCATTCGGATCCAGCGGTCGCTGCTCCGGCCAGAAGCAGGGCGTAGCACCATTGTAGATGGGGTCCGGGTTGGTTTCGCGGTTTTTGGTGTCCCGATACTGCAAACCCGCACCCCAGGCGATATTACCGCCGGGCAGTTCGATACCGGTCTGCCCACTGAACACGAGATCAACGGTTGCGTTCCAGCTTGTAGTCTCACCGTAACGATCGTTAAATATCCACTCTCTCAGTTCCAGAGGATTCTGCAGGTTGGGATCATAACTGGGGTTGGCCAGGCCCAGCTCTGGCTGACTGGCAAAATTGGAAGCAAACGGGTTCCAGTACATACAGTCGCCGACACCGGCCTGGGCCGGATTCTGAATACCCAATCGGTTCGGATCCTGATCCTGGGCATCGCAGTTGGGTCCGCCAAAACCGTACAAGGCATTCTGCAACCGCCCACCCATGATGTCAGGTGCCGAACTGCGAAGATCGACCTGGTTATAGGTGATGGCAAAATCGTAGCTGATCTGGTTCTCGAACTCACCGGTCAGACCCGTGGCTATGTGCCAGTAACGTGCCTCATTTTCGTTGGGTGTACTGTGCAGACCACTACCGGCAAAGGTGTCGTTACCGCCATGGGCAAAGGCACGATAGGTAATCGGCGTAAAGCCCTGGGTAATCGCTGACAGTGGATTATTTGCCCACCCGGAACGCTGTACAAACTCGTCAACGTAGGGGTTGCTGACGGGCGCATAGAGCTGATAGGTCAAACCGGAGGTCTGCGCCGGCCCACGAACCACGGGCTGGGATGGCGAGCCGTAGGCTTCAGGCGTGTGCACACGGCTGTAGGCAGTGCGGGCATAAAATTCCATGCTGTCGGACATCTGGGTGGTAATTTGACCAAACAGACGGTAAATATCATTTTCTTCGACAATGTTGTAGAACGGTATGTAGCCGTAGTTACAGGTAAATGCACCTACAAACACACCACCAACGGCTTCACAGGACGATTGCGTGAAGTCTGATGCCAGCCCCAGCGGCGTGCCCCACTCCGAGTTGGCGGTATTACCTGGTTCAGCTGGCAAGCTCGCACGCGGCACCCAGCCCGCCAGGTTGGTCAGGCCCGACCAGGGAGCCGGGTTGACACCATAGGGCAGGCTGGCAAAGTCCCGTTCCTTTGTCTGCAGCCGGGAGCGGTGATCCCACTCGGCGGCCACCATCAGGTTACTGTCACCAACGTCCCAGCCGCCTTTGGCGGACACGTTCCAGTCACCGTCGGAATCAAAACCACCTTTATAGGACGAACTCAGCTCAAAACCCTGGTAGCTGTCCTCGGTGATGAAGTTGACCACCCCGCCGGTAGCATCAGCACCGTAAGTCACGGCCGCGCCGTCCTTGAGGATTTCCACCCGCCCGGTAACCGACGAAGGGAATATCGAGGCGTTCTGGGGCGTGCGGCGCCCGTTGAACAGGGTCAGGGTCTTGTCCGAGCCGATACCGCGTAAGTTGAAACTGACGTTACCGGTGTTGCCGGAACCGCCAAAGTAATAGGCTTCCCCGGTAATGGGGCCGCCGGCGGTGAGGGTTTTGGCGAAATCGAGTGCCGTCGGGCTGCCGGTTTCCAGCAATTCGGCGGCAGAGAAGACTTCAACGGGCAGTGCGGCATCAAGCGGGGTACCGCGGATCAGGGAACCTGTAATAACCACTTCTTCTATTTCGGTTTCCTGGGCGGCGAGGGGTAGTGCGGTGCCGGCCATCATGATGGCCAATACCAAGGATTTGCGTTTGCCTGTGTAGACATGTCGCATGGGTTACTCTCCTGTAGCTTTTGTTTTTATTTTACTGCTGATTTTTAGTACCGTTGCACGGTTTGTTCAACCGCGAAACAAGGCCTGAAAAGCACCACAGTTACTGCTACGTGGATTCGTCAACATCCTCAGGATTGTCAAAGACCGAGCCAAAGTCTATAACCGAAGCAACATCGTTTCAATACATTTTGTCACACAATGTTTCATTTACGGTCGCCCGGGATAATGCCAGCGGGGTAATGGGGACGGATGATAT
>NZ_JBBDNQ010000032.1:0-190952 GCF_040877505.1 Pseudohongiella sp. | reverse complement strand
ATATTAGCTTTGCTAATATCCTCCGTCCCCATTACCATACTTCAAACGGTTACTCAGGAGATAATGATGAGACAGATGAAAAAGAAACTGGCAGTAGTAACAGCTTTTGTTGCGGCACTGGGCCTCACCGCCACCCTCACCGCCCAGCAATCCACCGCACCACAAGGTGCACAGGTCTACATTGTGTCGCCACAACATGGAGACACCGTCGGCACTGATTTCACGGTAGTTTTTGGCCTGGCGAACATGGGCGTTGCCCCCGCCGGCATAGAAATGCCCAATACCGGGCATCATCACCTGCTGATCAACAAGGACGAACTGCCGGACCTGGGCCAGCCACTGGGCGCTGATGTCATGCATTTTGGCCTTGGCCAGACACAGGCAGCTGTCACGCTGGAGCCCGGTGAGCACACCCTGCAACTGGTGCTGGGCGATCACATGCATGTGCCGCACAATCCGCCGGTCATGTCGGAGAAAATCACCATTACGGTGGAATAGGCCATTATGGCCGCCAGGCAAAGAATGCACCTGGCAGCAGTCAGACCGGCCTGTCCGCGCTGACTGCCCACTGGGCTTCAAACTGCATTATCGGTACCGGTCGACCGAACAGGTACCCCTGATACAGGGTACAGCCGTGGCCCAGCAGAAAACTGCGCTGGTCCACGGTTTCCACACCTTCCGCCAACACCTCCATGTCCAGCGTATACGCCATGTCGATGATGGTACGGACAATGGCTGCATCCTTGGCATTGATGCCAATATTGCGTACAAAGGACTGATCTATCTTCAGCATGTCCAGAGGGAGCTGGCTGAGATAAGTCAGCGACGAATACCCGGTACCAAAATCATCAATGGCAAAATGCACGCCGACATCGCTGAGCTTCTGCATATTCAGCCGGGCAAGCTCCAGATTGTCCATCAGCGTTGACTCTGTAAACTCCAGCATCAGCAAACGAGGATCAATACCCAACTCCTGCATGCGAGCCTTTAGCGCCGCGGCGAAGCCTTCCTCATAAAACTGCTCGGGTACCAGGTTGATGCTCAGTTTCAGATTTTCACAATGGGCTACCTGTTGCCAGGCCTTGAGCTGCTTCAGACCCATTTCAAGCACCTCGTGCCCCAGCGCCAGGATCAGTCCGTTCTGTTCCGCCAGCGGGATAAACTCGCCTGGCGACACAACACCGCGGACCGGATGATTCCAGCGTACCAGCGCCTCAGCGCCGACCAGGACTCCGTCAACGTCAAGCTGCGGCTGATAGTACAATTCAAACTGATGGCCCTTAATCGCTTCGCGCAGCTCGCTCAATAACACTGCCCGGTCACTGACTTCTGCCTGCCAGGCCGGATCAAAAAAGCGGATGGCATTGCCACCGGCTGCCTTGGCCTGAAACATGGCAATATCTGCCTGTTTGATCAGTTCCACAGTATCAGCCGCCCCCTCACCAAATAACGTTACCCCAATACTGCAGCTGGAATAGTAGTCCGCATCGTGTATTCGATAAGTGGCCTCAAGATCGGTCAGGATGGATTGCGCCATTCGCTGCACCATGGTGGCTGCGCGCCCGCTATTCTCACCCAATAGCGGCAGCACCACGATGAACTCATCACCGCCGTATCGCGCCACTATATCTGCCGTTCGCACCAGAGCCTGCAATCGCTCGGCGACGCTGACCAGCAACTCATCACCGGCATGATGGCCCAGCGTGTCATTGATGGTCTTGAATTGGTCAAGATCGATCATCAACAACGCGCCGAATCGCTTCAATGCAACACTGCCGATCACCTCCTGCGCCAGCACCTGAATCAGCCGGCGCCGGTTTATCAGACCGGTGAGCGGATCAAAACTGGACAGCCTGCTGATTTCTTCTTCCGCTTTTTTGATAGCGCTGGTATCGATGTAGTCAGCGACATAGTTGGTCACCTCACCAGCAAGATTGCGCACTGCGGTGATGGTGACAGACTGAGGGTACACCTCACCGTTCCTGCGCCGGTTCCAGATCTCACCGTGCCAGCTGCCAGTGGTTTCGATGTCATGCCACATAGTCCGGTAAAATTCGCGATCATGTCGGCCCGACTGCAAAAAGTGGGGTGTTTTGCCCTTGACTTCCTCCTGGCTGTAGCCCGTGCTTCGCTCAAAAGCCGAATTTACCCGCTGGATGCTTAACGTCGCATCGGTGACCATAATTCCTTCCTGGGACAAAAATGCGGCAGAGGCGATACGCAACTCGGCATCCATTTTACGTTGCTCAGTAACGTCACGAACCAATAGCAGATACTGTGAAGCATCTGACTTGATACTGGCACCAGCAATCTCATACCAGTGCAGGCCGTCTTCCCGATCCAGCCAGTAACTGCGTCCGGAAGTTCTGCCGCGCTCATCAATATCAGCACAGGCCTGCTGGCAAACAAAATAAGCATGTTCCGGAATGAACTCCTGCATCCTTCTGCCTACAAACACGCTGGGCGGCGCTAACAACTCGGTCTCAGCAGCACCTGAGTGAAAATCATAAATAGTGCCATCCGACCCTATTTCAAAAACCAGATCAGGTATCGAGTCCAGTGTGCCTCGCAAACGCGAATTTACTCTCGCCAGACTTTGGTACGGAGTCACGATTCCGCTGACCACCAGCGCCCGATACAGATAGATATACGCCAGCACCTTGTAGAGATGACCGCTGACGTTGTAGACGTCGAACAGCGTCATATAGTACGTGAACAGCAGTTCACTCAGCGCCATAATGGCGGCAGCTACGGCAAGGTAAAGGGTGTCCACGCGCTGCGAGCCAACACTACGCCGCCACAACTGGAATGCCGCAGCTCCATAAAGCAGGACCAGAACGTATTCAAAACTAACCTTGAAAGTGGTGAGCCCGGTGTCCTCATTAAAATTATCCGGCACCCATTGCGGAAAAAACAGAAATAATGTGTGCAGCGCGATCAACGCCAACCCGACGGCGGCAAGTAAACTGAGCCGGAATTCGGTCGGTGCCCGGGAGGTCGGCAACAGTGCGGCAGCAATCAGGGCAACCGCTGCGAAACTTCGCGCCGCCAGCCAGAAGTCTATGGTCTTGTCCGGTCCGCTGGGCGTGACAAAGTCCGGCATACCCTGATACGACAGCACGTGGCTGAAGTCCAGCACAGCGACACCAAGAAACAGGCAGGAGACAAAAACCGTGCGGAAATCTGCCTGGCCCTGGTGGGTATGCCAGCCCACGGTAAACACCATGGCTGCCACCACAATGGCAATGGTTTCCAGCAGCGTATGCAGCGGCAGATAGTCGCTGAGACTGCCAAAGCCCGGCAACGGCAGAAAACCCGGCACCAGCAGCACAACACAAAGTACCAGCAGCACCATACGTGACGACTGACTGGCCTTTTTGTATTCAACAGGTTTCAGCATGAAATTGATATCCAGTGGCCCGTGAAATCACGACCAGAATATTGGCGCTTGATATCACCCCAGAATATCTGCCCAAATCTCGCGGCAACAACCAAAAGCGATAAATGATGGATTCAGGATACTCTCTTTCCTGTTATACACCATAGAGTCAAACGCCAGGTCGACAATATCCCCGCCTGCGGCCAGCAATACCGCATGAGCGGCGGCAATATCCCATTCCGAGGTCGGTGCAAAGCGCGGATACAGATCAGCTTTGCCTTCTGCCAATAAACAGATCTTCAGCGAGCTGCCCATATTGACCAGTTCAACGCTGCCCGCTTGCCGTTGCAGCATGGCCAGCACCCGGGCCAACTGTTCGCCACCATGGCGCCGGCTCGCCACCACGTTTAATGTCACATCTGCCCAGGCATCATACGCGGGCAATTGCCGTACCGATATCGGTTCGGATTGTCGCCAGGCGCCCGCATCACCGCCTTGCGTCAGGGCACTGTAGGTCACACCGGTAACCGGCACGTGCACCACCCCCAGCACTGGTCGCCCCTGCTCGATCAGCGCAATGTTTACGGTAAACTCCCCATTGCGGCTGACAAATTCCCTGGTGCCATCCAGTGGGTCAATCAACCAATACCGGGCCCACTGCTGCCGCACTGCAAATGGCTGCAGTGCAGACTCTTCCGACAACACGGGAATACCGGGAACCAGGGCCAGCAGTGAGCGTTCGATGTGCTGGTGTGCCCGCGTGTCAGCCTCGGTCAGAGGTGAGTCATCGGCTTTGCTGGCGACCTCAAACCCCGTGCTGCGCCGGTACACAGTCATAATTTCTGCGCCGGCCTGCTCCGCAACATGAATGACGCTGTGCAGTAGATCCTTGTCCAGTCGCATACCTGGCTGCATAATACACCCCATGAAAAAACCTTACTGGATTCTACACCAAGGCATGGGCGTCATGTTGAGTCGGGCAAGATGCTGAACTGGGCCGACATCGATACCGTCATGTTTGACATGGACGGCACCCTGCTGGACCTGCACTTCGACAATTATTTCTGGGAAACGCTGGTGCCTGCCACCTATGGTCAGCGTGTCGGACTTGATGCGGAAGCCGCCTGGGAACAATTGCAGCACCAGTATCGCGCCATGCACGGTACGCTGGACTGGTACTGCATTGATTTCTGGTCGGAAAAACTGCAACTCGATATTCAGGCCATGAAGGACGATACTCGCGACAAAATCGCGTTGCGTCCCAACGTGACTGCGCTGCTGACCCGACTGCAGGAACACAGGAAAAACGTGTTGCTGGTCACCAACGCTCACCCCGGCAGCCTGAACCTGAAAATGCAACACACTGGCCTGCAAATTCACTTTCAGCGCACGATAAGCTCGCACGAACTGGGCCTGGCCAAAGAAAACCAGGGCTTCTGGACCGCGCTGCGCCAGCTGGAGCATTATGATCCTGAGCGCACGGTGCTGTTTGACGACAATTTTAATGTCCTGCGACGTGCGCAGTCCGAAGGTATCCGACACCTGTTCGGCATAGAGCTGCCCGATAGCCAGCGCCCGCCCGTGCAACATGATGAATTTATCTGCCTGCAGGACTTCGCGCAGATCATGCCACCGCCTCTGACAACGACCCGCGGTACACACAACCATGGTCACTGATAATCAGACCAGTGCAGCGCCGGCCAGGGTCCGCCTGGACAAATGGTTATGGGCTGCCCGCCTGTTTAAAACGCGCGCGCTGGCGAAAGCCGCCATCGAAGGCGGCAAGGTGCAAATTGACGGGACCAAAGCCAAGGCCAGCAAGGAAATCACCCTGGGTATCGAAATGACTGTTCGCCAGGGCTGGGATGAAAAAACACTGACCGTCACCGGATTGTCAGAGCAGCGTCGCGGTGCGTCTGAAGCGCAGCATCTTTACAGCGAAACGGAAGCCAGCATCAAGCAAAGACTGGCGCTGGCGGAACAGCGCAAGCTGCAGGCCGCGGGCCAATATGCCCATGACAAGCCGAACAAAAAAGATCGTCGGCTACGGCAGGCGATGAAAGGCCGGTTTGAATAGACACAGCACGGACGTCAGGCCAGGTTATCTGGTATTCAGCCCCTGCATTATTTGACATAATGCCCGCACAAACAGACAAGGTGACGACAGGCATGAGAAAAATAATTCAGGAAACTCGCCAGGATAACAACCGCACCATCTATCAGAATCTGACTCCCAGCCAACTTGTAGAGATCGCTCTGCAGCGCCACGAAGGCAAGCTTGCCGACAACGGTGCACTGGTCGTGGAAACCGGTCACCGAACCGGGCGCAGCCCCAAAGACAGGTTTATCGTGCAGGAGCCCGACACCACTGACATGATAGATTGGGGGGCGGTCAATCAGCCTCTGGCGCCGGAAAAGTTTGATGCTCTCTGGCAGCGTGTTTCCGAATATCTGGCCGACAAGGACCTGTTCACCGCAGACCTCCATGTTGGCGCCGACCCCGCGCACTACCTGCCCGTCAAGGTCACTGCCCAGTACGCCTGGCACTGCCTGTTTGGCAGCACGCTGTTCATCAAGGCGGCTAACGACTATAACCCCGGCAACAAAGACGTCTGGCAGATCCTCAGCGCACCCGAATTTGTCTGTGAACCGGACCGCGACGGCACGCATTCCGACGGGGCGGTTATAATCAATTTCGCCCAGCGTAAAGTGCTGCTGGCGGGCATGCGTTACGCCGGCGAGATGAAAAAATCCATGTTCTCAGTGCAGAACTTCCTGTTGCCGGCCCAGGATGTATTGTCCATGCACTGCTCCGCCAATGTCGGCGAAGCCGGTGATGTATGCCTGTTCTTTGGCCTGTCCGGTACGGGCAAAACCACCTTGTCAGCCGATGAAGAGCGCTACCTGATCGGTGATGACGAACATGGCTGGGGCAAGGGCACGGTTTTTAATCTGGAAGGCGGCTGTTACGCCAAGTGCATTGATTTGAGCCAGAAAAACGAACCGGTCATATGGGACGCGATCAAGTTCGGCTCGGTTATCGAAAATGTCACCATCGATGAGAAATCCCGCGTTGCCGATTACAGTGATACCACGTTGACCGAAAACAGTCGCGCCTGCTACCCGCTGACACATATCAAAAACCGGGTTGACGCCAATCGTGCCGGCGAACCCAAAGCCATCGTCTTCCTGACCTGCGATCTGACGGGTGTGTTGCCACCGGTGTCCATCCTGTCACCGGAAGCGGCCGCCTATCACTTCCTCAGTGGTTATACCGCACTGGTCGGCTCCACCGAGGTAGGCGCCGGCGACGGCATCAAGTCCACTTTCTCCACCTGTTTTGGCGCGCCGTTCTTCCCGCGCCCGGCTGGCGTTTATGCCGACCTGCTGATCAAACGCATTGCCGAATTCGACAGCCAGGTCTACCTGGTCAACACCGGTTGGACCGGTGGCCCGCACGGAACCGGCAAGCGCTTCAGCATCCCGGTTACCCGTGCCGTGCTGCATGCCATTCAGAGCGGCGCGCTGCGTAATGCCGACACCGAACATCTGGCAGGCATCAATCTGACTATTCCGACACAGGTAGCAGGCGTAGACACCGGCTTGCTGAACCCGCGCAATACCTGGGCGGACCCGGCAAAATATGACGCCAAAGCGGCGGACCTGATCAGTCAATTCAATAACAACTTCAAGCGTTTTGTAGTGTCGGATGACATTATCGCTGCCGGCCCGCAAGCCTTGTAAAACGACAGCGGTGCCCCCAGAAATCGGAGACAGCAACACTGCTGTCTCCGTAACCGCCTTCGCAGGCAGCAGTTCACCAGAGGCTGACATTTTGTCCAGATCATTCAAAGCATCACTTGAGCGGTTCCAGTTGCCGGAATTCAAACCGGCCTGGGCAAAAATTCAACGAGGCATTGAAAAAGAAAGCCTGCGCGTCACGCCCGAAGGCCGGCTTGCGCAAACGCCACACCCGATCGCCATGGGTTCGGCACTGACACATCCCTACATCACGACAGATTACTCTGAATCACTGGTAGAGCTGATCACGCCAGTATCAAATTCCATTGACGAAACCCTGGACTTCCTGGCAGATCTGCACAAATTTGTGTATCACAACCTGCCCGAAGGTGAGCGCCTGTGGGTGTCGAGCATGCCCTGCCTGCTGGAAAGCGAAGCGCAGATTCCGCTGGCACAATACGGCAGCTCCAATATGGGCCGGCTTAAAACGCTGTACCGTGAAGGCCTGGGGCACCGTTACGGCCGCCTGATGCAGACCATCGCCGGCATACACTACAATTTTTCCATGCCGGACGCGTTCTGGGAGGATTATCGTTCGGTATCCGGCTCCACTGAGTCCAGGCAGGCCTTCCAGACCCGAAAATACCTGCATTTGATCCGGAATTTCCATCGCTATTCGTGGTTGCTGGTGTATCTGTTTGGTGCCTCACCGGCCGTGTGTCGCTGTTTCACCGATGACCGCAACCATGATCTGCAGGCCCTGGATGCCGCAACACTCTACAAACCCGATGCAACCTGTCTGCGCATGGGCGACCTGGGATACAAGAGTGATGCCCAGCGCTCAATCTATGTCTGTTACAACGACCTGAATAACTACATCGATAGCCTGTATTCAGCGCTGTCGACAGCCTACCCGCCGTATGAGCGCATCGGACTCAAACGTGACGACCATCATCTGCAGATCAACACCAATCTGCTGCAACTGGAGAATGAATTCTACGCCACCATAAGGCCCAAACGTGTCGGTGATGGCAAACGTCCGCTGCAGTTACTGAAAGAGAGCGGTATCCAGTACATTGAAGTGCGGGCGCTGGATCTGAACCCTTTTCTGCCTCTGGGCATTGATGCAGAGCAAATTCGTTTCCTGGATGCCTTCCTGGTTTACTGTCTGCTGGCTGACAGCCCCGAATGCGTAGAAGCTGAAAACCAGGAAATTGAAAAGAACCTGGCGCTGACGGTCAACCGGGGACGCGAACACGGGCTTGAGTTGCGCCGCAACGGCGAACCGGTCACATTGAAACAATGGGCTGACGAATTGCTGCAGGATATTGGTTTCAGTGCCGGCCTGCTCGACCATGCGCACCAGACGGAGGCTTATTCACAAGCGCTGGCAGCGCAACAAATCAAAGTGGACGACCCGTCACAAACGCCGTCGGCAAAAGTCCTGCAGGCCCTGCGCGACAACAGTCAGCCCTTCTGCAAGTTCGGCATGCAGCACTCGGAGACAGTACAGCGCTCCTTCATGGAAAGTACCCTGCTGCCATCACGGCTTGACCACTTCACCGCCGCCAGCGCGCACTCACTGGCTGCACAGGCCCATGTGGAAGCCAACGACGAACTCGATTTCGAAAGCTTCCTGCGCCAATGGAACGACTACAGGCTGTGATTCAGATCTAGCGCCGGAAAGCCTGAAACAGACTCAGGCTGAACAGCGCGACAAATCCCATCAACGCCAGTTCGGGAATGGAGAAGATACCCAGAAAGCGCCAGCTCACCTCGGCACAATTGCCATCTCCCACCAGCAAAAAGCTCAGGGTATCCATTAGCGGAAAGTTATCCAGCATATAGCTGAAACCCGGACCACAGGCCGGCACCTGATCTTCCGGCAGGTAGGTCAGCCAGATCTGACGAATGGCAAAGTAGGCACCCGCCACACACATCGCTGCGGCCAGCATCCCGTAATTACGTCGGCCGGAATCGCCCGGGTTATGGATAGCGGCCGCCAGGCAGACCAGACCCGCCGCCACTACAAACACGCGCTGGGTGATGCACAGCCCACAGGGCTGCAGCAGCATCACATGCTCCATGTACAGCGCGGCACCAATAATCAGGGCAGTTGCCACAAAAATCAGCAGATTCAGTAATCGTGAGTTCGGCATCAACGCCAGTAGTCGGGCAATCATGTGGTTTTATCCTGTTTGGTTGTTGATTCTTTTATATCCGGCTCAGTCTCGCTGCCTGGCTCTTGTTCTGGCTCTGGCTCTTGCTCTGTGCCCGGTTCGCCTTCAGGTGTGTCTTTCAGGCTGCGACCATCGTCATCGTCCGTATTCTCGGACAGTGAACCACCAAAGGCAATCGCGCGCATGTCAACGCCGCTGGGTTGCTGGAATACCTGCAAACCGAATTCCGGCAAAATCGCCAGCAAATGATCAAAAATATCAGACTGGATACCTTCATAGTCCACCCACTCGACGGTGTTGGTGAAACAATAGATCTCTATAGGCAAACCTTCCGGCCCCGGCCCCAGGTGACGCACAATCATGGTCAGGTCCTGCCGCACCCGATCACTGGCGCGCAGATAGTTGACCATATAGGCCCTGAAGGTGCCCAGGTTAGTCATCCTGCGGGTATTGACCGGTTCCTTGCCGCGCTCCTCCAGTTTCGTATTCCATGCATCCAGCTCCTCGCGCTTCTCCTTGAGGTAGTCCTGTAACAGGGAAAAACGGCCCAGTCGTTCAATCTCTTCCGTGCTCATAAAATGCACGCTGTTCTGGTCTATGTATACTGCGCGCTTGATTCGGCGCCCACCGACATCTTTCATGCCGCGCCAGTTCTTGAAAGAACCGCTGATAAATCGCCGGGTGGGAATGGTGGTGATGGTTTTGTCCCAGTTCTGCACCTTGACGATATGCAAAGCGATATCAATGACATCACCGTCTGCATTGAGCTCGGGCATTTCGATCCAGTCACCCACCCGAACCATATCGTTGGTGGTTATCTGCACGCTGGCGACAAGTGACAACAGCGTGTCCTGGAAGACCAACAGCAGCACGGCGGCCAGTGCACCGACACCAGATAACAGGATAACAGGCGAGCGATCCAGCAGAGTTGCAATCATCAGCAGGACAGCAATGGCATACAAAACAATCTTGATGACTTGCAGGTAGCCCTTGATCGGTCTGTCCTTGGCGTCAGGGCGGCGCTGGTACTGATCGTTGATCAGATCCATGATCGAACCCAGCGCCAGCGCTATGGTCAGCACAATAAAGGCGTTGACAACATTGATCACGACCGCCACCACCGCTTCAGGCATATCGGGGATCAGGCGCACACCAAAGGTAATTACCAGCGCCGGAATAACGTTTGCCAGCCGGCGGATAAACCCGAACCGATAATAGACGCGTTTGTCGCGTTTCAGCCGCTTGCCGTTCTCATCTGTTTGCGGTGGTCCCTCCAACAGGGAGAATACGCCACGCACCAGCACACGTTTGGTGACCAGATTGCACAGCCAGGCAGCGGCCAGCAAAATGAGCACAGCAATGGCGATCGACACCCATTCGTAAGTTTCAAGCCAGGAAATGATCTGATCCGGCATTTGGTGCGTTATAAACTCAGGCATGCAACTCGATTCTCGCGCGTGGTATCCTGCATCAGGACATGGGTATCTGCAGAGCAGCGAGGAAGGCCCCCCGGCAGATGGCCGCCCATGCTACCAAAGATGGCTTTAGTGGCGCCATCATCAGCCGATAATGATTTAAAGGATCTGTAACTCAGACTCCCCGACTGCAGTAATCTGGACTGGATAACACATTGACTCGTATATTCAACGCTAAAAACAAGCTCTGGTTCGCCGCAACCGGCCTGGCAACTGCACTGTGCTTGACACCGGTGGGATTGACACCGCCGGTCTGGGCTGCCGCCGCACCCGCTCCGGAAGATGGCGAAGCGGGCAGTGGCATGGCTAATCTTATCTATTACAACCTGGGCCCCAGCTTCATCACCAACTATGATGGCGCCGGTCGTCTGAAGTACCTGAAGACCGATGTCTCCGTGCGCATCCAGCCCGGCTCCGCGCCGGTGCTGGAGCGCCATCTGCCCTACATCCGCAATCGCCTGGTCACGCTGCTTTCAAAGCAGCTGGAAGAGGATCTGACATCGATACGGGGCAAGGAACAATTGAGAGCCGACGCGATCAGCGAAATAAAGCAGTCACTTGACCTGCTCGAAGGTCCGGGCGCCTCGAGCCAGATCATCAACCTCTACTTCACATCCTTTGTGATCCAGCGCTGAGCCCCGTCACAACCTGGATTTGAAAAAGCGCTCGGCCCAGGGCAACAGCTTCGCCGGCACCCGTGCACTGCGCCAGGCATTGGCGGTAAATCGATTGGCCTCCAGCAGGGTCGGATAGATGTGCGTGGTGCCAGCAATCTTTTTCAGACCCATGTTGTGGGTCATGGCAAATACAAAGCTGCCTATCAGCTCACCGGCGTGCGGCCCCACAATACTTGCGCCCAGAATCCGATCCGAGCCCGGCGCGGTCAGCACTTTGACAAAACCATGGGCGTTGCCATCAGCCAGCGCCCGGTCCAGATGGTCCAGATCGTAACGTGTCAGCTCATAGTCAATATCCTGTTCGCGCGCCTCTTTTTCATTTAAGCCGACCCGGGCCACTTCCGGATCAGTGAAGGTCGCATGCGGCACCACCCGGTAGTTCGCACGGAATGTTTTTATCATGCCTGCCAGGGCATTAAGCGTGGCATACCAGGCCTGGAACGAAGCCATGTGAGTAAACTGGTAAGGACCGGCGACATCACCGCAGGCCAGTATGCTGGGGTAAGCCGTACGCATGGCGCTGTCGACCTGAATGGCACCGCTCCCGGTCAGCGGCACCTTCAGCTCTTCCAGACCAAAGCCTTCAACATTGGGTTTGCGGCCCAGCGCCACCAGCACTTTGTCAAAGTGGATTTCTTTCAACGTGCCGTCAGGCGCCGTCGCCGTCAAACAGTCCCCGGTGTCATCAGAGCGGAACATTTTCATTTCGTGCTGCAGCAACAGCTCAATACCCCGGTCCCGGAATGCCTGCTCGACGATGGACGACGCATCTTCATCCTCACGCCCCATCAGGTGGTCCGCTCTATCCAGCAGCGTTACGTCGGATCCCAGCCGCGAAAAGGCCTGTGCCAGCTCACAACCAATGGGGCCGCCACCCAGCACCAGCAAACGCTTGGGCAACTCACGCAATTCCCAGACATTGTCTGAGTGCAGGTAGTCGATATCAGCGAGCCCGGCGACCTCAGGAATGAACGGACGTGCGCCCGTCGCCACGATAATCGCTCGTGTGTTGATGGTACGACCGTTAACTTCAACTGACCAGGGCGAACGAATGAACGCCTCACCCTGCACACAGTCAACGCCCAGCGATGTAAAACGTTCCACCGAGTCGTGCGGCTCAATGGTTTTGATGACGCCATGCACACGTTCCATCACGGCCGCAAAATCAACCTGACCACTGGCGCCTTTGATGCCGAACGACTCGGCCTGGCGAATGGTTTCCGCAACCTTGGCACTGGCAATCAGTGACTTGCTGGGGACACAGCCGGTATTCAGGCAGTCGCCACCCATCTTGTGTTTTTCAATCAGCGTGACACTCGCTTTGGCTCCCGCAGCTACAATAGACGCCACCAGACCGCCCGAACCGGCACCAATCACCACCAGATTGGTATCGTATTTGGCAGGTTTTTTGTAGGCTCTGGCCAGGCGGTTGCGCCGGATCAACGCAACCACGGCTTTGCCCACCCAGGGCAGCATTGCCAGCAGCGCAAACGACAGTATCAGTGAACCACTGAGCAACCCGCCCAGCGAGCTCAACTGCCCCAGCTCGACACCCGCGTTGACGTAAACCGCGGTGCCCAGCAGCATGCCAACCTGGCTGACCCAATAGAAAGTGACGGTTTTAATGGGCGTCAGGCCCATGACCAGGTTGATCAGGAAGAACGGAAACAGTGGCACCAGGCGCAGGCTGAACAGATAAAACGCACCATCACGCTCCACGCCTTTGTTGATTGTCTTCAGGGATTTGCCGAACCGGCCTTGCACCCAGTCATGCAACAGCAGGCGGGACGCCAGAAAGGCCAGCGTGGCACCGATGGTGCTGGCAAACGAGGCCAGCAGCACGCCCCAGCCCAGACCGAATATCGCACCACCCAGTAGCGTCATGATTGCCGCCCCCGGCAAAGACAGGGCCGTCACTACCACATAAGCCAGGAAATACAGACCGGTACTGAGGGCAAAGTTGGCCCGAGTAAAGTCGCGCAGGGTATCAAGCTGCGACTGCGCATAAGCCAGGTTCAGGTATTGCCCCACATCCAGCATGACATAAAGAACAACCGCAACAACTAGAATGGCAAGCACAAACAATCTGGCTTTATTCATAACGCTCCCGATATTTTGTAGGTAGCCACCTGCGCTCAGATCACGCAGCGTGGTGCTGATTTCTATCCCTAAGGACGCTGTGCTATAGTTTTTGTGACTAACAGGCCTTCAAACAAACAGGCCCTCAAACAAACAGACCATGAGAATATTTTGTGACCGATTCTACCTCACGAAGCAGCGACAAGCGCCAATTTCCTCTGACCCGTTTGCGCCGCATGCGCCGGGACGAGTTCAGCCGTCGTTTGATGCGTGAAACACGACTGACTAGCGATGACCTGATTTTTCCGATCTTCATTGTGGAAGGCAGCCAGCAGCGCCAGGAAATCCCGTCCATGCCGGACATTTTCCGGCTCAGCATTGATGAGCTGTTGAAAGAGGCCGCCGAGCTATGCCAATTGGGCATTCCCGCAATCGCGCTGTTCCCGTCGCCGAACCAGGACACCAAAACCCTGGATGGCCGCGAGGCCTGGAACCCGGACGGTCTTGTACAGCGCGCAGTCAAGGCGCTGAAGGCCGGATTCCCGGATCTGGGCATCATCACCGATGTTGCCCTGGACCCTTATACGACCCATGGCCAGGACGGGATCATCGATGAGGCCGGTTATGTGCTCAACGAAGAAACTGTCACTGCCCTGGTCAAACAGGCCTTGTCACATGCCGCAGCCGGCGCCGATATTGTGGCCCCGTCTGACATGATGGATGGCCGTATCGGTGCCATCCGGCACGCTCTGGAAGAGGACAGTTATATCTACACCCGCATTCTGGCGTACTCAGCCAAGTATGCCTCCAGTTATTACGGGCCGTTCCGCGACGCTGTTGGCTCCAGCGGCAACCTGGGCAAAGGCAACAAGCACACCTACCAGATGGACATTGCCAACAGCGATGAAGCCCTGCACGAGGTGGGCATGGATCTGGCCGAAGGTGCCGATATGGTGATGGTCAAACCGGGCATGCCGTACCTGGACATCGTACGCCGGGTCAAGGATGAGTTCGGTGCGCCAACCATGGTTTACCAGGTCAGCGGCGAATATGCCATGCACATGGCGGCAGCGCGCAATGGCTGGCTGGATGAGGATGCAGTGGCAATCGAGTCGTTGACCTGTATCAAGCGTGCCGGCGCCGATGCGATTCTGACTTATTTCGCGAAAAAGGCAGCGCGACTGTTGCAAAGCACTTGAAACCATATTTTTTGGCCTTATGATAGTGACTATCAACTCAGCCCGTCATTGAGCCACTCAAGCCTCTTCTTGCCTGATGCCTGACGCTTACCCTGACTCAACAATGAAGGAATGTCCTTATGAGCGACAAAATCGTTCACATTACCGACGCCAGTTTCGAACAAGATGTATTGAAAGCCGACGGCCCTGTCATGGTCGATTTCTGGGCCGAGTGGTGTGGTCCCTGCAAAATGATCGCACCGGTACTGGATGAGCTGTCGGATGAATATTCCGGTCGTCTGAAGATATGCAAGCTGAATATCGATTCCAATGCAGACACGGCGCCCCGTTATGGCGTGCGCGGCATCCCTACCTTGATAATTTTCAAGAACGGACAGATTGAGGCCACCAAAGTCGGCGCCCTGTCAAAGTCTCAGTTGGCGGCATTCATAGACAGCGTGATCTGATCGCCGACCTGTACCTTCACCCTGACCTTGTTCCGGCTTTTTGCTGACAGCGCCAGGGTGAAAAATAATACAAATTTTTGTAGACAGCGGCTTCTGAAGCATTTATATTCAGCCGCATCCCCGTTTCGACGGCGCGGATTCCAGTCTCTTACCCGAACGACACCAAGCCAGAATCCTTGAGCTGAATCCGACTTTACCAAGGCCGATTTTAACCAAAGCCCGATTTTTAATCCGGCTTTCCTAAAATCCGACTTTTAAACCCGACTGGCACCAGGCCCGTATTCATACCTTCGTTATATGTGCTTCGGCTGCGCTGCCCGTTACAGACCTTCTGTATCCCAAAAGAACTTAAAAACCTAGCCTATGAATCTTACCGACCTTAAAAAGCAACCCATTGCCCAGCTTCTGGAAACCGCCGTGGAAATGGGACTGGAAAACCTCTCCCGCACACGCAAACAAGACATCATCTTCGCCATACTGAAGAAACACGCCAAGAATGGCGAGGACATCAGTGGCGATGGCGTGCTCGAAATTCTGGCAGACGGCTTTGGCTTTCTGCGCTCGGCCGATTCATCGTACCTGGCAGGTCCCGACGACATTTACGTGTCTCCCAGCCAGATTCGGCGTTTCAATTTGCGCACGGGTGATACGATCGAAGGCAAGATACGGCCACCCAAAGACGGTGAACGTTATTTTGCCCTGCTGAAGATAGCCGAAGTCAATTTTGCCAAACCCGAAAACTCCAAACACAAAATCCTGTTCGAAAACCTGACTCCGCTGTTCCCCACCGAACGCCTGAAGCTGGAACTGGGCAACGGCAGCACCGAAGACCTCAGCGCCCGTATCATTGACCTGACCGCGCCTATCGGCAAAGGTCAACGCGGCCTGATCGTATCACCACCCAAAGCCGGTAAAACCCTCCTGCTGCAGAACATCGCGCAATCCATTACCCGCAACAACCCGGAATGTCGCCTCATTGTTCTGTTGATAGACGAGCGCCCGGAAGAAGTAACAGACATGCAGCGCTCAGTGCGCGGCGAAGTGGTTGCCAGTACTTTTGACGAACCACCTGCGCGTCACGTCCAGGTTGCAGAGATGGTCATCGAAAAAGCCAAGCGCCTGGTCGAACACAAAGAGGACGTGGTGATACTGCTCGATTCCATCACCCGCCTTGCGCGCGCTTACAACACCATCGTGCCCTCATCAGGCAAAGTATTGACCGGTGGTGTTGATGCACACGCACTGGAACGCCCCAAGCGTTTCTTTGGCGCCGCACGTAACCTGGAAGAAGGCGGCAGCCTGACCATTATCGCTACCGCCCTGGTTGAGACCGGCTCGAAAATGGACGAGGTGATCTACGAAGAATTCAAAGGCACCGGCAACATGGAAATCCATCTTGACCGCAAGATCGCTGAAAAGCGCATCTACCCCGCCATCAATGTGCGTCGTTCCGGCACGCGCCGTGAAGAACTGCTGACCAGCGAAGACGAGCTGCAGCGCATGTGGATCCTGCGCAAGATTCTGAGCACCATGGAAGATGTGCAGGCCGCCGAGTTCATCCTCGACAAGCTGAAGGACAGCAAGACCAACGACGAATTCTTCAACATGATGAAACGCAAATAATTTTAAGCTGTCTGCGTTGCATTAACTTCGTTAAAAAAGGCCGGTCGATGCTCATTTACTCATTTGTAAACTGCGCTCTCCCGGCCTTTTTTGCCTCGCTACTGCTGCCTCGACGACGCTTAAAAAGAATGGGGACGGAGGGATTACTTTTCTCTATAAAAAGAATGGGGACGGAGGGATTACTTTTCTCTATTGTCCTGGATTGTGCGGAGCTGTCTGCGCCAGGTGGTTAGAACACCGCAGCAAGGTATCTGATTTAAACAGGAAGACATTATGTCGTTCAAAGACCTCAGAGAGTTCATCGCCCTGCTGGAATCTGAAGGCGAGCTCAAACGTATCACCGTCCCCGTTGACCCGAACCTTGAAATTACCGAAATTTGTGACCGCACCCTGCGCGCCGGCGGCCCGGCCCTGCTGTTCGAAAACCCCGTCGGCTCCGACATTCCCCTGCTCGGCAATCTGTTCGGCAACACACGGCGCATTGCGCTGGCCATGGGCCAACAGGATCTGCAGGGGCTGCGTGACGTTGGCACGCTACTGGCATTTTTGAAAGAACCCACGCCGCCCAAGGGCTGGAAAGATATCTGGCAGAACCTGCCAACTTATAAGCAGGTGCTGAATATCGCACCGTCGGTGCGCAAAAAAGCACCCTGTCAGGACGTAGTGATTAACGAGGCAGATGTTGACCTGGGCATGCTGCCGGTGCAGACCTGCTGGCCGGGCGATGCCGGCCCGCTGGTGACCTGGCCTCTGGTGATTACCCGCGGACCGGAAAAAGAACGGCAGAATCTGGGCATATACCGCATGCAGGTCATCGGCAAAAATCGTCTGATCATGCGCTGGTTGTCCCACCGCGGGGGTGCGCTGGATTTTCGTGACTGGCAACTGAAACATCCCGGTGAAGGCTTCCCGGTGTCCATTGCCATCGGCGCGGATCCGGCCACGATTCTGGCAACCGTGACCCCTATTCCCGACACCTTGTCTGAATACGCATTTGCGGGGTTGTTGCGTGGCAGCAAGACCGAAGTCATCAAATGTATAACAAATGACCTGCAGGTACCGGCCAGTGCCGAGTTTGTGCTTGAAGGTGTCATCGAGCCCGATGACATGGCAGACGAAGGGCCGTTTGGCGACCACACCGGCTACTACAACGAAGTTGATAAATTCCCGGTCTTCACCGTGAAAAAAATCACCCATCGCAAAGACCCGATTTATCACAGCACCTACACCGGCCGGCCGCCGGATGAACCTGCGATGCTGGGTGTAGCACTCAACGAAGTTTTTGTGCCGTTACTGCAAAAGCAGTATCCGGAGATAGTGGATTTCTATCTACCGCCCGAAGGCTGCTCCTATCGGCTGGCCGTTATCAGTATCCGCAAACAATATCCCGGTCATGCCAAGCGCGTGATGATGGGCGCATGGTCATTCCTGCGCCAGTTCATGTATACCAAATTTGTTATTGTCACCGATGACGATGTCGACATCCGCAACTGGCATGATGTGATCTGGGCGATGACCACGCGCATGGATCCGGCGCGTGACACCATCATGATTGAAAACACCCCCATCGATTATCTGGATTTTGCTTCACCGGTCTCCGGGCTGGGCTCAAAAATTGGCATGGATGCGACCAACAAATGGCCGGGGGAAAGTACCCGCGAGTGGGGCACGCCAATTACCATGGATGAAAGCGTAAAGAAAAAAATCGACGACCTGTGGGGTGATCTGGGGCTCTAAGCTCCTTTGCCCCGCTTGGTGCCCCAGCGCATAGGATTCAACCAGCTTAACAAGCTAAACACCAGCTTCAGCACAGCCAGGACCAGCAACATAACCACCAGCAAGGCGAACAGGCTGGTTTCAAAGGTGTAGTTGCCGTAGGCAATCAGAATGTAGCCCGGGTCACGCGCCAGCTGGACAGCCAGAAACACACCAGCAATCAGCGACAGCAGAATCAGAACAAACAATTTTCTCATGCGATTTCTCCGTGCTTTCTCATCACCGGGGCTGCCGGCTGCCAATCGCCAGTTGTCAATCACCCGTTGTCAATCAAGAGCCCGTGCGCTGACATCAGGCGACGACGCGCTTGCCAGCTGCCGAATCAGTTCCGCAGTCGCCGACAGATCTGGTAGTGCCACCTGGAATTCAATACTTTGCAGCGCCTCAATCTCGGCAATCAGCTGACGGCTGCGCTCACTGTCGGACTCGAAATAGCGCTGCAGATTCATGATCGCCTGCGCCAGAATCTGCCGGTAAAGCAATTGATCGCCCTGTAACATCGCCAGTTGCGCCTGCTCCAGTTTCTGCTGCAATTGCTGTTTGAGAATACTTTCCTGCTGTGGCGGCAACATTTCCGATGGCGTCTCCTCCCATTCACGCCAGACAAAGATACTGCGCAGCAATGCCAGCCCCGCATCCATCCAACTGTCTTGAGCGGCAGCATCGGGCGTATGCTGCCACTGCGTCTGTACCTGCTCCTGATAACTTTCCTGCCGCGACCCTGCTACGCTCAGTTGGTCAAGGCTGTCACCCAACATGACAAGTTGCTGTGACAGAGCTGCGCGATCAGGCAAACTGACAGCCTGAAGTGAGCGCAAATCATCAGCCAGATTCTGCCTCGCGGTCTCTACCAGCAAGCCACTCTGATCTGCCAACAGCGAATCGATTGTGCGCAACAGCAAGGCGGCAGAATCAATATCCGATTCCAGCTGCAACTTCTGCTGCGCCAGCCGCATCAGATAATTTGCCTCTGCATTCAGCCAACGCGTGTCACGCTGCTGCAGATTGCCCACTTGCCGCTGAAGCGCCCCGACCAGTGCTTCCACATCACTCAGATCCCTGCTGACCTGTTGCTGCAGACGGTTCATTCTCTGCTGGTCACTCTGTTCCTGTGTGTCCACTTCGGCCAGCGCATCCTGCAGTGCGTCGTTACTCACCCGCAACAACGCAGCCTGTTCAGTCAGATCCGCCTGCAGGGCATCCCGCTCCGCTTCCAGATCCGTCCGCATGTCAGCCATGACCTGTTGCAGGCGAGCATTCTCTTCCTGCACGTCCGCGACCACCCGGGAATACCTGTCCTGTGACAACCATTGCTGGTAGCCCAGCCAGCCGGTAGCACCAGCCAGGGCCAGTACCAACAGGAAAAGCAACCCAATGGCCAGTTTTGCGCCCGTACTGCCGCGTTTGGGAGCAGCATGATTCTTGCGCCCTATTTCATCCAGAACCGTAGCGGTATCTATTTTTTTTCTGTTCTGAAACGGGTCGTCATTTACAAGTGGCTTATCTGTTTCGGACATGGTTTTACCTCAATGACGCAGCAATACCGGCCAGCGCCTCTAATACAGTTTCATCGTCGGCGGCACCGGCATTGCTTACCCGGGTCAAACCAACACTCAAGGCGTACTGACGAATCCGCTCCGAGGGCACCAGCACCGGAATCGAAGCAATGGCAGACGTATCGTTGTGCAAGGCGTGTAACAGCACATCCAGAATCTGGGCACTGGTTATCACGATAACATTGATTTGTTCACGCCTGATCATATTGAGCACCATATCACTGCCATAATCCGGCGTGTGCCGATGGTACAACTCAAGATAGTCCACCGTGGCGCCACGGCTACGCAGGGTTTCCGCGATCAACTCCCGACCACCAACACCCCGGAACAAGGCAATGCGCCGGCCATTGATATCCTGTAATCCCGGCAACGCAAGCAGATGCTCGCTGGTCACTCCCTTATCCGAATACAATACTGGCCAGTCCATAACCAGCAATGCCCTGGCCGTGCCGGGCCCGACGGCGTAAGCTGACAGGCCGGTGGGCAACTGAGGCCACCAGGCGTCAATCCATTCCAGGCCGATACGGGCGGCATTGGTGCTGATAAAAATGGCCGCATGATATTGATCAAGACTCAGAATCCGGTTTTTAATGACTTCGCAGGCATCACGGTCGGTCACCGCTGCAATTTCGATCAGCGGCAATTCACAGACCCGGCCGCCCTGCGCTGAAATCGCCGCCACCAGACCTGCCGATTGCAACTGCGGCCGCGTCAATAACACATTGAGTCCGCCCAGCCGTGCCTGCTCACTCATGCCAGTTCCCGCACCCGTTTCCCGCACCCGTTTCCTGCACCCGTTTCTTGCACCCGTTTCTTGCACCCGTTCAGCAATAGTTTAGCAGCCTGTCAGTTCCCAGACTCCTCATAAAGCGCTTCCAGAATTTCGCCAGCGCCCTGCGCCAGTAAATCCTCTGCCGCTGCGCTGCCCAGCGCTTCTGCATCTTTGCGATGACCGCTGCGCTCGGTACGCAGGATTCGGCTGCCGTCAATGTCACCAACCAGGCCACGGAGATGCAGCTGATCGCCGTCCAACTCAGCATAACAGGCTATCGGCACCTGACAACCACCTTGCAGGCGACGATTCAACGCCCGCTCCGCGACTACCCGATCCGCCGTGTCCTGATGATGCATGTCTGACAACATGGCGATTACCTCGGCGGCGTCTTCACGGCACTCGATGCCCACGGCGCCTTGGCCACCTGCGGGCAATGACAGGTTCTCGGGGATGAACTGCGCGATTCGCTCGTCAAGTTTCAGGCGCAATAATCCGGCGGCGGCCAGCACGATGGCATCGAACTCACCACTGTCCAGTTTACCCAGCCGGGTGCCCACATTGCCGCGAAGACTGCCGATTTGCAGATCGGGCCGCAGGCTCAACAATTGGCACTGCCGGCGCAGGCTGGCTGTGCCGACACGGGCGCCCTGCGGCAATGCGTTGATACTTGCGTAGTGGTTGGATACAAAGGCATCGCGCGGATCTTCGCGTTCGCAGATCACAGGCAGGAACAGACCAGGCGGAAACTCCATGGGCACGTCCTTCATGGAGTGCACGGCGATATCCGCCTCGCCGGACAGCATCGCGGTTTCCAGCTCCTTCACAAACAGCGCTTTGCCACCTATTTTTGCCAGCGGTGTATCCAGTATTTTGTCGCCACGGGTCGCAATCCCTACCAGCTCTACGCGCAAACCGGGGTTCTTCGCCATCAATGCATCGCGCACAAACTCCGCCTGCCACAAAGCCAGCGGGCTACGACGGGTTGCGATGCGGATCAGATCTAGTGCCATAATTCTTCCATTGCCAATTGCCTGGGTAACTCTGAATGATTGCCCGTCATTCTACGCCAAAACCGCCCGGAATGCGCCCCGCCAGCCGCCTGCATGTTATACTGCGCCGCAATCGACAAAGCGGGTATAAGACTATGAGCGAAGACAACAAAGCAGCGAGCACCCTGTGGGGCGGCCGCTTTTCCGAAGCCACCGATGCCTTTGTGCAGCGATTCACCGCCTCGGTCAGCTTTGACCAGCGCATGTACCGACAGGACATCGCTGGCTCGGTTGCGCATGCCCGCATGCTGGAGTCCGCCGGCATCCTGACGGCCGACGAATGCGCGGATATCCTGCAGGGCCTGGCCGGGATCAAAGCTGACATTGAAAGCGGCAACTTCGACTGGTCGGTTGAGCTGGAAGATGTCCACATGAACATCGAATCGGCGTTGACCAAGCGTATCGGCCTGACCGGCAAGAAACTGCACACCGGTCGTTCACGCAATGACCAGGTCGCCACCGACATCCGTCTGTATGTGCGCGACGAAATTGACGTCATCGCCAGTGAACTGACCCGGCTTCAATCGGCACTGCTTGCACTTGCTGAGCGCGAAGCCGACACCATCATGCCCGGTTTTACGCATCTGCAGACCGCGCAACCCATCACCCTGGGCCACCACCTGCTGGCCTGGTACGAAATGCTGGATCGTGATTACAGTCGTCTGCAGGACTGCCGCAAGCGCATGAATATCTCGCCTTTGGGATCGGCCGCGCTGGCCGGCACCAGCTTCCCGATTGATCGGCACTTTACTGCTGAGCAACTGGGTTTTGATGCCCCCAGCCGCAATTCACTGGACTCTGTCAGCGACCGCGACTTTGCCATCGAACTGGCCGCCTGCGGCAGCCTGATCATGACGCACCTGTCGCGCTTCTCTGAAGAGCTGGTGCTGTGGACCTCGGCGCAGTTTGATTTTATCGATTTGCCGGATCGCTTCTGCACCGGCTCATCCATCATGCCGCAAAAAAAGAACCCCGATGTGCCCGAACTGGTACGCGGCAAGACCGGCCGTGTGCACGGCCACCTGATTGCCCTGTTGACGCTGATGAAATCACAGCCACTGGCTTACAACAAGGACAATCAGGAGGACAAGGAGCCATTGTTTGATCTGACTGACACTCTGCGTGACTGCCTGAAGGCCTACGCCGACATGATCCCCGCTTTGCAGGCGAAAAAGGAGAACATGTACCTGGCAGCCAAAAAGGGATACGCCACTGCCACCGATCTGGCAGACTACCTGGTCAAAAAAGGCCTGGCTTTCCGCGACGCCCATGAAATTGTCGGCAAGTCAGTGGCCTACGGCATACAGCAGAAAAAAGATCTGAGTGAGTTGAGCCTGGACGAACTGAAGCAGTTCTCTGATGTGATCGCTGATGACGTGTTCGTGGTGCTGAGCCTGGAAGGCTCTGTGCAGGCCAGGGATCATATTGGCGGCACCGCACCGAAGCAGGTACGCATTGCGGTCAGAAACTGTCGGGAGCTACTACTAAAACGCGGGTAGACGCTGATAGAATCAATGCAGATAGTACCAACGCAGATAAAAATCGACCCTGACCCGGGATTTAAAGACCCGGGTCAGGGTCTGCCCCAATTAAGCCCTGCTGTCGGGAGGTTCCTTCCCCCTGCAACGTCCGATGTTGTAACCAGCCGGGACAAGTTTTACACAAACCGCCACAAGCGCCTATTAGCCAGATGGGTTAGGCCGATCAGGCGTTTTCATGGCATCCTGCAAAGCCTGACGCAAAACATAATAATCTACCGGCTTCACCAGCACGTTGAACCCCGCCTCCCGAATCTCGGCCAGCCTTGCCGATGACACATTGCCTGTCGCAAGCAAGATACGCTGCCTGGGCAGGTATTGCAGGAGGTCACGTGCGATGTCCAGTCCGGTGACCTCGTCGTGCAACATGTCATCAAGCAATACCAGCTCAAATTCATGGTCGCTTGCCATCAGACGCTCCAGTTGTTCCGGGGAGGCAGCACTGACCACGTGACAGCCCCAGGTTCTTAACAGCCCGGTGACAGCATCAAGAATCGCCGGATCATCATCTACCACCAGCGTTCTGACACCCTCCAGATCGCCCTCAGGCTGGTCAGAGCGTGATTGCAACGATTCGTCGCCACCATTTACCACCGCACGTCCGGGCACATGCACACTGAAGGTACTGCCCACACCCGGCTCGGACTTTAACGTCAATTTCATCTCCAGCAAGGCTGCGATGCGTTTGACAATCGCCAATCCCAGCCCCGAACCCTTACCCTTGCTACGGGCCCGGTTGCTCACCTGATAATAGTCGTGGAAGATTCGTTGCTGGTCGTCCGGCGCTATCCCGATACCGGTATCAATCACGGAAATGTTCAAACCCGCACGCTGCAGCCTTGCCTGCACCACCACAGAACCTTTGTCCGTATAGCGCACAGCATTGATAATAAGATTACGGAACATACGCTCCAGTAACAGCATGTCGGAATGGACTGTCACCGGGGAAATGTAAAGGTGCAGATCAATATTCTTTGACTGTGCCTCCGGCATCACGCCATCAACAATATTCTTGAGCAATGCATCAAGTCTGAACTCGGTGTGATCCGCTGTAATCACACCCGCATCAAACTTGGACAGATCCAGCAGACTGTTGAACTGCTCATGCAAAAGACTGCTGGTTTCATCAATCTTGTCGATCAGCTCCCGCGTGCGTTCATCGCCTCCCATATGTCGCAGACTGCCAAGAAACAGAGTCATGGCATGCAGGGGTTGGCGCAGGTCATGGCTTGCTGCAGCCATAAATCGATTTTTCTCTTCATTGGCTTTGCGGGCAACATTCAATGCCTTCTCAATAATCAGTTTATCTTTTTCCAGTTTGACATTCTGCTCACGATTTTCATCACGGATACGAATGGACTCGGCAAAAACCTCAGCGTTGCGGCGTCCGAACTGCATCAACAGAATCATGATGGCCAACATGGCAGCACTGATTTCGATATCCGCCGGGCTGCGAAAAATCGACAAAAATGCGATTCCCTGACCAAGATTGGTCAGCAGCAACAACGGAAAACCCCGATAGTGAATGGATGAATTTATGGTTGTCCCGATGGCATAAATCAGGCTAAGCAGCGTGACCGCAAACACTGCCCGGTCGGAACCCTGAAGACACACCCACCAGTAACCTGAGCCGACGGCGACCGTGCTCAGAAACGAGCTGACGTACAACAGTAATTCGTGGCGATACAGGTCTGCCACCGAGGTGAATTGCAAGCGCCGCTCAACATAACGACAGATCAGAACCCGACTCATTGCCAGTAGCATGATCAGGCTCATCCATATCAGGAGATTTCCTGACGGCACTTCATTCCACAAGCCATAGATGTAAACCAGGCCGCTGCCGAGCACCAGCCACAGCGCCTTGTGCGATTGAAATACACGCACGCGCTGTGACTCCAGCGTCAGGCTCAGCAGTTGCGGGTCCAGTGCCTGCTCATAGCGGGAAAAACCGGTAATGCGATCCAGTACACTCATAACTTCACCCCGGCCCCGTCTTCATTGACGTACCACGCAGAGCCAACCGCTTCGCCATCCGCCCCGAAGGCTTGCAAACGCAGGCGGTTGGCCTGCACCGGATCCAGATCAAGCCGGACAAAATGTTGCTTGTTGTTACTCAGCAGAACCTGCCGTCCGCTGACACTGATCTGTGGCACAGCCATCTGAGTTGCATCATCCGGGTCCTCTGTCGTATGCAATGGCGGTGGTATCGTCAGGGGCACCTCAAAGTCACGATGCCAGTCATAATCATTGATGTTGGCATTGATAAAAGTCATCGGCGCATACAGACCGGAGGCGCAGACCTGAGTCAATCGCACAGACTTTTCGCCCGCAGCGGAGCTGACATTAAGATTAATCTGCGCAAAACATGAAAAATGCGGATCTCCGCACAACCAGATAATTCGTTTCCCCCTTGCGTACTCATGTAGTAACTCAGTGATGACCGACAGGAATTTAGGATAGGCCAGCAGGCTGTCCTGATAAACAGCCGTTGCGGGGTCCGAGCAAACGCTGCGCGGGACAGGTGCCAGTGGCGAACCGGTTGCCAGGAATAACACCGGACTGTCAGTCTGTTCCTGCAGCCATAGCGTGAATCCCTTGATCTGTTCTGCACCCAGCAGCCGCGTCTTTTCGCCGTGGCCATTGTGTCGATGCAGGCGGGTATCAAACACAAAAAATGGGTAACCAGCACTTTCAAAGTTGTACCATAGCCGCAAATTGGCCTCATCGAGCTCTGACTGATGATGCATCTGAAACAGCCAGGCCATACGCCTGGCATAGTCATAGCCCGGTTCAGGAGGACTTCCATCACCGCGCCAGTTGTCACGATACTCATGGTCATCCACCGCAAAATAACTTGGCAGGTGTGACATCAGGCGCTGCGCTGCCGGGCTGCCGAACGCTACACGGTACGGATTCCGGAACTTTTCATAGTACGCTTTGGGATCAAACAGGTCGGCGGTGGCATCGGCATATATCTGGTCACCCAGCAGCACCATGCAGTCGGCGCCACGCAGCGACCCAGAGTCGTTATCCCTGACATGGGCCTCCATGCCATTAAATATCTGCATCGCCTGATTGCGCTCAAAAGGCAGTCCGGGATACAGACAGGAACCTGCCAGCACAGTCAGCACCGGCAGTGGATCAGTGCTCTGACGACGTGTTACCCGCTCGAACCAGGGCAACCCATGCCACGCCAACAGCGCACCCTCGTCAACGGCGTTGCTGCTCAGCCCGGCATAAGTGTCGATGCTCGCCTCGTGTTCGTAGTTCAGACTCAGACGATAAGCCTGTGCAGGCTCCGGATCAAACGCAAAGTCGTACAACCAGAACTCCTGCTGCCAGTTGCGTGGCGAATCTGCATGCGCAAACGCATTTGCGACCTCGGGTTCCGATCTGGCTCCGGGCCTTTTCTGCCAAAGCGGGGTCTGCCGAAGCGGGGTCAGGCGGTCCGGGCACACATGGGCAGAGTGCATGCCAAGTCCGGTCGCAGCCATCGCGGTAAAGTCCTGCGCCTCCACCCAGAGCCGGACCGTGAGCGTCCTGTTTCCGTTGTCATCCTCGCGCACTTGCGGGCGTGAAATGATGGGCCCAGTCAATGGCTCTACAGGAGGCCGGACATGGCTATTGCTGCGGCAACGGCTGGCAAATGCCTCTCGTTGCGCCGGATCGCGGTAGCGCTGCTGATAGACGCTGTGCAAAACATCATCGGCAGCAGCGCAAAAGAAATCATGCAGCCGCGGATACACATCCTGCGCGCCCGTTTTACTGAAAATCATGTCCATATGCCCATAATCATCCAGTACATCAATCCAGATATTCTCGGCTGCGTAGTCCATCGGATCCAGTGTGCCGGTATGGTACTGCCCGGTTCTGGCCCTACGTCGCAGTCGCGTCAGTTTGTCCGCTGATTGCCGCGACGATTCCATATCGAACACGGTGTTGCGGTTGCCGTGCAGAAAATAGGTAGGGAAGGTCCAGTGGCGGTCGAAATTTTCCTCCCGCACATATTCGTTTGCGCCATCATGGTTGGAAAGCAGGCCACGGGTGAGTGAAAAATACACTTGCTGCATGACACCAATGGGCACCGGCCCTATCATGCCCGCGAATTCGTAGCGGGTATCATCACTGATATTGGCATTGTGCCATTGACGCCCCCAGAAAATGGTGTAGCGCGTATAGATTGACTGCGCAAACCCGGGCCCCCGCCAGTCACGATAACCTTTCCACGCAGACCACTGTCGACGTTCATCCGCCGTCATCGCCAGCGCTGCCAGTCTGTCGTAGAGCGTTTCCATCAGTTCGGGTTCACGATAGGGCATTGGCTCAATAATACGGATCGGTTCCAGATCCTTGACCAGGGCCCACATATTGGCCCGCGCACGGTTCTCGCCGGATGTGACCAGCCATGGCGTAACCGCATGCGGCACCAGCGAAGCCAGCATACTGCGCCCGGTTTCCCCGTTGCCGCCGGGCGCAGCCGGACGGTTCAGTTTCCCCGCCAGCACAGCCATGGCGACGGCACCAGCACCGATACAGTGCGAGAAAACATGAATACCTTGCTGATTTTCCTCGTCCACATCTTTGTTAACGGCATCAAACGCTGTACGAATCGCCCAGGGTACATCGTTCAGGGCAATGCTGTCCCAGCTATGCTCTGGCGCAAGCTCGCGAATGTAATTGGCACTGGCACGGTGGTCGTGTATCCACACATCATAGTTATGCGCGAGGAAATATTGCACAAAATTGCACTCAATCGTATCCGTCCAGAACACTCTGCTGCTGTGCGCCAGACCATGGACAAGCAACAATGATTTCCGGGCTGCCGTGTCACCTGTCGACGGTTGATAACGCACCAGACGACTCAGATTGCTGACACCATCAGCTTGCTGCACAGAGTATTCGTGCGTTTCTTTTGGCAGACTTTTCAGTTGGCCGCCTTTGCCGTAATACATGAATTCAGGCGGAGCAAAGAAACGCCCATGCCTGCCCTCGCCTTCCAGCTCATTCCTGGTAGCGAAGTGACGATACGATGGCGCGGCGAATGACCAGAAATGGGTGTGCATGATCATGCGCAGAAAATACATGCCAAGGCCACCGGCGGCGAGCAGGGTTGCAGACGAGTCCGGGGATTTTAGTATCTGCAGCGGCGTGGAACCATGCGTCACCCTGACCGCATCCAGTTCCAGCTCAGCAGACAGTTTTTTATCGGTTGCACTACGGAATTCAACCGGCAACACCATCAGTGCCCGCAGCAGATCCTGTGCTCCCAGACCATATGCCAGCGTCTTGCGCCCGCTGATCCTCAGTCCATTGTCGCCGCTGAACTCATAAACCAGATATCGCCGCTGCGCCTGCAGACCGGCAATACGCCAGAATACCCTGGCCTGGCGATACCAGGGCGCCGTTTTGCCGGCAGCGACCCTGCTCGCGCGTATGCGGTGGGTTCTGGCGGGCAACAGCCAGGCGGCCAGCGAGTCCGGTATTTTGACCAGCGCATCCATGGTTCGGTAATGCAGGTAACGCAGTATGGCACTGGCTGTGCGCCAGGCAACGCTGATCCGCCCCACGGTTTCCGTGTGCCCCAGTGTCACGCGACCCTGCAAATCAAGCAGCGGCGTCAGGTGCTGATCCGCTGAGGTCAATACACCGCCCACGGTATCGGCTGACAGCACCGCCTGCGCCTGCAGCGGTGTTTGTGGTTTCTGCAGCCAGACATCCAGGCTGTTGCTGCCGGAAAACCGGAACCGGGCATCCAGAACCAGCGCCTTGCTGTCTGCAGGCATGGCGATATCCCGCACATGTTTCCTGAAGTAAGACAGCACCTGAGGGGCTGTGCCCGATCTGCGGCTCCAGGGGAAGAAGGAGCGCTTACCATGGTCAAGGTGCAGCACCAGACGCTCTTTGAATTCAGCAGATACTTTCTGTTCGGATGCCACCGGAACAGGGTGCACTGCGCCCGAAGGAAACTTGCGGAAGGGCGCCCTCAGTGCCGGCAATGGCCGCGAGATTACCGCGTCGGGATTGTCACTGAGAATGTCAGCCGCCAGGCGATAACTCAGGGCAGCGATGGTCAGGAATGGATTGGTACCAATTGCGCCAGGCACAATGGCACCATCCAATACATACAGGTCTTCAAAAACGCCGGTTTTCTGCTTTGTGCTGAAAACCTGGCCTCTGGTGTTGACCACACCGTCTGCGATATCGTCTGCCATGGCGCAACCGCCCAGCGGGTGCACTGACAACAATTGCCCGGCAATGTCATCCGCGCCCTCAACAATACCGTCAAAACCCGGCGGCAGCGGCTGCGACAGAATGTTGGGGGAATAAACACCGCCAGCAAAATTTTTTGACTCATTGCTGCGTAGTGTTTGATCCAGGCGTTCAAAATAGTCGGCCTTGCCCGACCGCGCCCAGACCGGTTTCAGGCGATCATGCTCGAACCTCAGGTGACCGCTGCTGTCATCGTGCCCCATCAGCAAAAGCGCCTGACTGTGTTCGGCCAGGGAATCAGAAATGGCCAGGACATCGTGCGTGGCATTGCCCTGATGCCACGCTGACTCGGCGCCGTCGGCAAAGCGGCGCAACAGATTCTGACTGACCAGCAGTTCCTGCCAGACCTGCCGGAGGGGATACGGGATAACGGCATCTTCCAGTGTGAAACACTCGCCGTCAGTTCCGCCCGGCAGAGGCACACTGGCCATACCCATGATGGTGGGCCCCGGCTCGGTAGCCGGGGGTTGCTGGCCCGGAGGCGATGCTACCGGACCAACCGCCGCCGATTGCCCGATACTGAACACCAGGGCATCACCATTGGTGGAGAAGCCGCTGCCCAGCGCAGCTGACAAGCCCAGGTCATGCAGGCCCTGGGAGCGCATCAGGATCTCCGTGCTGCCCAGGGTGCCGGCACCGAGAATCACCTTGTGACACCTGACCATGATCACTTCATCAGGGCTACCTGCGGGCGCGCACATCACCTGCCAGCGGCCATCCTCTGCCCTGGCCAGCGATCTGACGATCACACCGGCATAGATCTCAGCCCCCAGTTGCCTTATCAGGGGCCAGGCATTCATGTTCAAAGAGCCCTTGGCACCTGAATGGCACCCGATCATGCAGTTTCCGCACAAATTACAGGCATCATGATCCGTGCTGTTTGCTGTGGGGCCGTTGAAGTTTACGGTCAGAGGTGCCGCACGGGCCTCAGCATCTAGCGCGGATGCAGTGGCTGACATGGCTCGATAGCGACCGAACGCGGTCGGCTCCGGGTGCCTGTTCACGCCGAGCAGTGTCTCGATTTTTCTGATGGCCGGCTGCAGAGACTCTTCCCAACTGCTATTGCCATCACCCTGCGGCCAGTGCCTGAACGCAGCACTGTCCGGGCGCGCTGCAACATTGGCATTGACCAGCGAGGTACCTCCCAGGCCACGCCCTGTGATCGTGACAACGCCCTCGCCGGCACGCACATCCCAGAGCGCATTCGTATTGACATCGTTGAGGCCGGTATATCCCGGCATGTCTGCCATCGATTTCGGAAAATCATCGGGTAGATATTCAGCTCCCCGTTCAAATATCCATACTGCCTTCCTGTCAGCCTGCGCCAGGTCTGCCTGGGCCTCCATCAGCGCCAGGGACGCCATGGCGGCGCCGTAGCCGGAACCAACGACCAGAACATCAGTTTCCAGAAAGAAGTTCTGTTGCTGCTCTTTGGCAAGAAAGGGATACCTGTGCTCGGCCAGCAGTGACTCAATCGGCCTGGACAGCCAGCTGGTCACGACAGCTGAGCCTCACTGTATTGTGCGAGATGGCCCGGTTGAATACCGAGTTTGGCGGCTGCGTAGACCGCTTCGGTCCGGTTTTGCACACCCAGCGTCCTGAAGGCCACAGACAGATGGGCCTTAACAGTGTGGTCGGAAATGTCAAGTTCTTTGGCAATGACCTTGTTGGACTTGCCCTGGACGGCTTTCATCAGCACCTCGAACTGGCGCCGCGACAGGCGCATGGGCATGTCGCCGTCACTCCCCGCCTGACCGGCAGCCGGTGCGCTTGTTGCTGGCAGCGGCCCAAGTGCGATGCGGGGCAGGTAGGTGCCTCCGGCCAGCACCAGTTTCAACGCGGCAATCAGCTCTTCGCGTGAAGACGACTTGGGAATAAAACCGGCAGCACCATGTTCTACCAGGCTCCGGATGATGCGCGCATCTTCCTCTCCCGACAACACCACCAGGGTGGCGGCTTCGAAGCGCTGGCGACATTTTTCCAACGCTTCCAGACCATTGACGCCGGGCATGTAGTAGTCAAGCAGGACCAGATCAATCGGCGCATCGTCGTCGGCAAAATCAAGCGCCGCCTCCAGGCTGCCCGCTTCAAAATACTGCACCTTGTCATCCAGCACCGGCAACAGGTATTTAAGCCCCTCGCGAAACAGGTCATGATCGTCGATCAGCAATATGCGCACGTGCGCTCTCCTTTCCATCATCGCTATACACCCTGTGCGCCCAAGAATACCCTTGAAATCGTTTTCAAGTAACCCTGAATGTCTCATATCAGAGACCATCCGGCGACTAGCCGGTTGGCTAGGTCGGGGCCCGATCAATGGCCAGGCCAGGGCCAGACAAGGGCCAGGCACGGAACATCGCTCAAGGAAATTAGCCGCCCCCGCCCGAACACGTTATAATCGGCGGAAATTCAACCATCCAGGCCACCAAGCACGGGATCACCATCCCGGAACTTCGGCATTACGGAATAGCAACAGTGCAGCGATCAGCCATTATTGTCATGACAAGCATCCTGATCTGCGGATTGAGCGCCTGCGGCCAGAAAGGGCCATTGCAGCGCCCTGAGTCCGGGCAGCTTACCGGTCAGAGTTATGCCACCCACTTCATGCCATCAGGACAATATGAATCCATTTTATTACCAGAACAACGAGCTGTTTGCTGAACAGGTAGCCCTGAAGGATGTCGCTGCTGAATTCGGTACACCCTGTTATGTTTATTCCAGGGCTGCACTGGAACACAACCTGCTCGCCTATGAAAATGCCCTGGCCGACACGCCCCACCTGACCTGTTTTGCTGTCAAAGCCAACTCCAACCTGGCGGTCCTGAACGTGCTGGCTCGCCTGGGTGCGGGATTTGATATTGTTTCTGGCGGCGAACTGACGCGTGTGCTGACAGCCGGCGGCAAGGCCGGACAAATCATTTTCTCCGGCCTGGGCAAAACCGAAGCAGAAATCGAGCAGGCGCTCAAAGCAGGTATTCTGTGTTTCAACATTGAATCAGAACCCGAGCTTGACCGCATCAACACCGTGGCGGCCCGCCTGGGCGTGAAGGCACCGGTGTCAGTCCGGGTCAATCCGGATGTCGATGCAGGCACCCATCCCTACATCTCAACGGGCCTGAAAGAAAACAAGTTCGGCATCGATATCAACCGGGCATTCGCCGTTTATGAGCGTGCCGCGAGCATGGCCAACATTCGCATTACCGGTGTTGACTGCCACATCGGCTCCCAGCTGACCGCCATTGACCCGTATCTGGATGCGATCGATCGCGTGCTGCAGTTGGTCGACCAGCTGGCCGCCGCCGGCATCACCCTGGAGCATTTTGACATGGGTGGTGGCCTGGGTGTTGTCTATGACAAGGAAACACCGCCATCGCCACAATTGTTGATCGAAGCCGTTAAACGCAAGATGGCCGGCAGAGACCTTGTGTTGATGCTGGAACCCGGCCGCTCCATTGCGGCCAATGCGGGCATATTTTTGACCCGGGTCGAGTACCTGAAACACACCGAACACAAGAATTTTGCCATCATTGACGGCGCCATGAACGACTTATTGCGCCCAGCGCTGTATGGCGCCTGGCAGGAGATTGTGCCGGTCTCTACAGCACAGGCAGATATTCAACCTGAACACTTGTATGATGTGGTTGGGCCGGTATGCGAATCGGGTGATTTTCTGGGCAAGGAACGCAGGTTGAAAATCGCGACCGGGGATCTGCTTGCAGTGCGCTCCGCGGGCGCTTACGGCTTTGTCATGAGTTCCAACTACAACACGCGCAACCGGGCTGCCGAAGTCATGATTGATGGCGACAGGGCAACGCTGGTGCGCCAGCGGGAAACCATAAGTTACCAGCTCAGTCTGGAAAGCACACTGGCAAACTGATGAATACAGATCCAATACAAGACCAGCCGCTACGCGTCAGTTTTACCAAGATGCATGGCCTGGGCAATGATTTCATGGTGATCGACCAGATTTCTCATCCGGTTGAATTGACCCCGGCGCAAATAAGGCAACTGGGCGATCGTCATCGCGGCGTGGGTTTTGACCAGCTGCTGATCATCGCACCACCAACGCGGCCCGATGCAGACTTCAGCTACCGCATATTCAACGCGGATGGCAGTGAAGTAGAGCATTGCGGCAATGGCGCGCGCTGCTTTGCGCGCTATGTGCTCAAGCGTGGCCTGATCGCCCGCAGCCCGATCCGCGTACAGACAACCAACCGCCTGCTGGAGCTTCATATCAACGACCAGGATCTGGTCAGTGTCGACATGGGCGAGCCGGATTTCTCGCCTGCCGCGCTGCCCTTTACCACCGGATCACAGTCGGGGCCCTATCAGATTGAGACCGAACAGCACGGAACTGTGTCGTTTCAGGCGGTTTCCATGGGCAATCCGCATATCGTGCTGACAACGAGCGATTGTGACACAGCGCCGGTAGGCTCTCTGGGGCCCCTGCTGTGCACACACGCCGCGTTCCCGCAGGGGGTCAATGTTGGTTTCATGCAGATCATCGATCGCGACACCATTCGCCTGCGCGTGTTTGAACGAGGCGCCGGAGAAACCGAAGCCTGCGGCACCGGCGCTTGCGCGGCGGTAGTTTGCGGCATTGAAGCCGGCAAGCTCAATGCGCGTGTCCGCACCTTGCTGACCGGCGGCGAACTGACAATAGAGTGGGCCGGGACCGGCAAGCCGGTTACCATGACGGGGCCGGCCACCGCCGTATTCGAAGGCACCGTATGCATCTGAACACCGACCAGCACACGAATACCGAATCACCAATGAGGCACAATGCATGAGCAGTGACGTTTCTTCCGCTAAAAAGGCAAGCACTCAGGCCGGGCCATCAACAACGCTGTCTGCAGACGATGTCGCCAGCTACCTTAAAGCACACCCGGATTTTTTCGCCGACCGCGATAGCCTGCTTGCCGAACTTACCGTACCGCATGAAAGCGGCCAGGCCATCTCGCTGCTGGAACGTCAGGTTAAAATTTTACGTGACCGCAGCATCGAATCAAGACATACGCTGAATGGCCTGCTGGAAAATGCGCGCTACAATGACCAGCTGTTCAGTGTCACACGCAACCTGATTCTCACGCTGCTGGAAGAGGACGATCTTGCGCAACTGGCGACAGTCACTGAGTCAAGTCTGTCCACACAACCGGGCATTGATGCCTGCCGACTGATTGTTGTTGACACCGGCGACGTCGCCAGCGAACTGCAGAATCGGTTCCCGTCATTGCTGCGCAGCAAACATGTACTGACGCAGGCCCTGGACAAGGACGCGTCGTCACTGTTGTTCCCGGGCACTACCCCTTCGTTGCGATCAGCGGCACTGTGCCCGGTGACTCACCACCACAGCCTGCTGGCAGTGCTGGCTATCGGCAACCACGCACAGGATTATTTCACTGACGATCTTGATACCCTGTTCCTGGATTTTATTGCCGAATTTCTGGGCGCGCTGATCAGCCAGTTGTCAAAAAACCAGAAATGACATGACTCAAAATGACAGTAAAGTAACTTTGCAGTAAACCCACACCCCGGACGTCCGGTACAGACAAGCGACTTTACTATGTTGTTCCGAACTCGCTCAATACTGCAGTTGACTATCCTGGGTTTTCTCGCAGTGACTGCGCTGTTGATTTCGGCGCTGGTAATCAGTGTTCAACAACTGGACTCGCTGACGACCTCCGGGCAACAAACGGTCAATCAATCTGCCAATGCCATGCGCGCCAGCCGCGAGATCATTGAGTACAGCGGCGCACTGGAACGAAGCGCACGTCAGTTTCTGGTCTTGCGAGACCCGGCACTTCTCGAAGTATACGATGACCGCCGAGAAGAGCTGCACGATACTCTGCTGCAACTGCTCGCGCTGGGCAATGACCCGGCCATACAGGATCAGGCCGGGTTACTGCAGAACATAGAACTGCAAGCCTACAGCGAACTTAACGTTGCCACCTCAGAGACCGATTTCGAATATCCTCAGTTGCTGGAGACGGCTTACGAGCTGACGCGACTGACGTCAGCATGGGTTGACGCCAGGGCAGCCCAACTGCGTGTGCAGACCGCTGAAAGCCAACGGGCGCTCAACATCCGGACGCTGCTGCTGGTCTGTACCGCTTTGTTGCTGGCTGTGCTGTTTGTCGCGCTGATCACCCGCCCGCTGCAACAACTGGACAAAGCAATCAGAGACCTGGGGCGCGGCGCCTATGAAGAGAGCATTCAAATTGGCGGCCCTACTGACCTGCAGCTACTGGGGGCACGGCTTGACTGGCTGCGGGATCGACTGCAGAAACTTGAGCAGCAACGCAGCGAGTTTTTACGGCATGTGTCGCACGAACTGAAAACACCTTTGGCAGCCATGCAGGAAAGTACCGCCTTGATGGCTGACGGCATATCCGGCCCGGTCAATGAGGAACAGAAAACCCTGATCGCCATACTCAGCAATAATTGCCAGCGCCTGCTCAACCTTATCGAAGGCCTGCTGCGCCACAACGCCGACAGCTTCGCGGTGGTTGATGCACCGCCGGAAACAATCAGACTGACCGATATGGTAAGTGACATCGCCCGGACCCATCGGGCGTCAGCCACCAGCGCTGATATAAAAATCGAAACCCAACTGGACAATGTTGCCGTTAATGGCAACAAGGAAACCATACGCGTCATCGTGGATAATCTGCTGAGCAATGCGGTCAAATTTTCCCCCCGGGGCGGCACCGTAAGCATTACCCTGGCTCGCGACGAAGAATTTGTTCATATTGACATCGAAGATGACGGCCCCGGCGTCCAGGAGCCTGAACTGGACAAAATCTTTGCCCCCTTCTTCCAGGGCAGCGCCCAGGCTCGCGAGCACTATCCCAGCACCGGGCTGGGCCTTGCCATTGCACGCGACTACGCAGAACAAGCGGGTGGTAATCTTAAGGTGATAGACTGTAAGAAAGGACAAGGAGCCTGTTTCAGGCTGTCCCTGCCAAGACGCTAATACAAGGAAATTGACGCATGATGCGTATTCTCTACATTTCAGCTCTGACAGCCCTGCTGGCTTCATGTCAGGGTTTAAATCTGTCACCCGGCAGCCGTGACGAAGTGACTCGTGTCATTGATTACCACCAGTCTCTGCAAGAACAGAATGACACCGACCTGCTCGTCGAAGCCGACCAGCTCAGAGAGGAGCTGATGCGGAACCCGGATGACGCTGCCGTTACCCGCCTGCAACTGTTGTTGCTGGAGACACAGCTACAGGCACGGGAGCTGCGACGGACCCTGGAGGCCCAGTCACAGCAGATTCAGGCGCTCAATACACAAATTGAGGCGCTGACAGCCATTGAGCAACAGATCAATCGCCGGGGCCAGCTGCAGGAGATCGACAATGACTGACAAACCCAGAATCCTGCTGGTCGACGACGACCAGGACCTGCTGCATCTGATCCGGATGCGGCTGCAGGCCAATGGCATGGACGTCAACGCAGTCGACTCCGCGCAAAAGGCAGTCAGTGAGCTTGGTCGTTACCGTCCGCACGTTGTCATCACCGATTTGCGCATGCCGGGCATGGACGGAATGGCACTGTTCGAATCCATTCAGGCGCGCTTTCTGCAATTGCCGGTGATCATCCTCACCGCCCACGGAACTATCCCCGATGCCGTCGCCGCGGTGCAGCAGGGCGTTTTCAGTTATCTGGTCAAGCCGTTTGATGCGGCCATATTGCTGGACAAGGTCAGGCAGGCACTCAACCAGAGCAGCCCACAGGATGAACAGGACACTGAGGACGGTGAGAGCTGGCGTCAGGATATCGTGTCCTGCAGCCAGAGCATGGAAATACTGCTGCAGCAGGCCAGAGCTGCGGCACGGACCGACGTCAGTGTTTTGATCCAGAGTGAAACCGGCACCGGCAAGGAACTGCTGGCCAAAGCCATCCATCGGGCCAGCAATCGTCGCGAGGCCGCATTCATGACGCTGAATTGCGCCGCGATACCGGAAACCCTGCTGGAATCCGAACTGTTCGGCCACGCTGCCGGCGCGTTTACCGGGGCCGGCAAAGCCACTGATGGTCTGTTCAAGGCCGCAGACAAGGGCACTGTTTTTCTGGACGAGATTGGTGATATGCCACTCAGCGCACAGGCCAAACTGTTGCGCGTACTGGAGCAGGGTGAAGTCAGACCGGTCGGTTCCACTGAGACCATCACGGTGGATGTTCGCATCCTGTCGGCAACGCATCACGATCTGCACGAAAAAGTGCGCGAAGGCAGTTTCCGCGAAGACCTGTTCTACAGGCTGAATGTGATCACGCTGGAACAACCGCCGCTGGCCGACAGGCGTGAAGACATCCCGTTGCTGGCAAACCATTTTGCCCAGCAGTTGAGCGAACGCCATAACCGTGACGGCGGCGTGCGGTTTGCGCCCGATGCCATGGAGCTCATGGTCAGCGCCCCGTGGCCTGGCAATGTCAGACAATTGCTCAATGTGGTGGAACAATGCGTTGTGCTGAGTCCGCAAAGCCTGATCCCGCGCCAGCTGGTCGAGCGAGCCCTGCGCTTCAAACCGGAAAAACTGCTGAATATGAACGACGCCAGAGAGCAGTTTGAGCATGACTACCTGATCCGCCTGCTCAATCTGGCAGAAGGCAATATTGCTCTGGCGGCCCGACTTGCCGAGCGCAATCGCAGTGAGTTCTACAACCTTCTGCGTCGGCATGACCTGGATCCGGCACAGTTCCGCAAAACCCCGGAATAGCGCTTACGACCTGATGCCGAGGCCAGGTGTCGGGTCAGACCAACACCTGCATGTCTGTAAAATCAATAACTTGGTGATTAGTCGCACATTGTGTCTGTCAGCCCCGACAGTCTCGGCCTGCCCGTGCGCCACTATAAATTTCAAGCAATTGATTTTATTGTATTTTATAAATTGGCACGGAAGCTGCAAGCTCCTGGTCAGTGAAACAACCCACCGTTGTTTCCCCCGCTTTAAACCCGCAAGGAGTCTGCTAAGGCTCACAGCCCAGGATGCATTGGAAAGGACCTGTACCTACACTTTCCTTACAAGTCCGGCTGTTTTAACCCCCGGAAGACCGGGGGTTTTTTTTGCCCGGCTTTTGGGCCTGTCGATAACACACGCAACACAGTGACCGCACGACTTCACCCCGACAGCCATAACTCGGTACAATGCGCCACTTGATCAAGACTCACGGCAATCTAAAGGATGACCACCATTAAACGCAACGATGCCGCGCCGCTGGTTTCCATCATCTGCCGCACCATGCACCGCAACAGCCTGCACGATACCCTGCGATCGGTGCTGAACCAGACCTGGCCTGCGTTGGAACTGGTGCTGGTGGATGCCGCTGATGTCGGGGCTGCGGTGCTGGCTAAATCCGCCGTTGCAATTTCGGATGCCGGCCATGTATCGCTGAACATCGTAAACACCGGCGCTGCACTGAACCGCCCCCAGGCTGCCAATGCCGGCCTGGAAGCTGCCAAGGGCAGCTATCTGCTGTTTCTGGATGACGACGACTGGATTGCCGGCGAACACATCAGCCGCTTGATGGCGCAGTTGCAGAACCATAACAGGGACCACGGCAACGACCATTCTGACTGCCTGGTGATTTACAGTGCAACCCGGAAAACCGATGCTGACGGCGGGCTGCTTGATGACATTATCGCTGTGCCCTTTGATCACACCAGGCTTCGCCGCGACAATTTCATTCCCATTCATTCGGCCCTGTTCTCTGCCGCCCTGCGCGACAACGGCTGTCGTTTCGATGAATCACTGGCGGTCTATGAGGACTGGGACTTCTGGCTGCAGTGCGCCGAGCACACTGACTTTCTGCTGGACAACCATGTCGGCGCCTTCTATCGCATGGGCGGCGATTCGGAGACCATGCTTGCCGAGCACCAGGCCCGCTATCAGAGCGGCCACCCGATGGCAGAGGCTCGCGCAAAGCTGCTGGATAAATGGAAATCACGCTGGACCGGTGCCCAATGGAACGCGGTTCTTGGTCTGATTGACCAGACGCCACTGGTACAATCGCTCCACCAGGACCTGAAACTTGCGCACCAGGCGCTTAACAAAAACCAGCAAGCGCTGGCCGAGCTGCAGAATCAGCACGCGCAACTGCAAGCGTCCTGGCGGCAGTTGTCTGACGATCATCAGGCCACCGTCGAAGACTTCCAGAATCTGCAAGCCGCCCATATCGAGCTTAACCTGGCACACCAGGCGCTGGACCAGGGCGTCAAGGAAATCCTGTCGTCATTCTCCTGGCGTGTTACTGCGCCCTACCGCTGGACCCGCCGACGGATCACTGATGCCCTGACCGGGGCACTGCTCAACTATCGACGGCAGCGTACCAAAACCGGGGTCCCCGGCGCACAGGGCAACACCCCTTTGCAGAGTGGCCCATTGCAGTGTGGAATTGTCAGCCCGGACAGCGACAACCTGACCTTCAGCACCACAATGACAGTGCAGGCCTGGGCCTGGTCGCCCCATTCACTGTTGGCGATTGAGTTACGGATCGACGGTAAACATTACCAGAACATCGAACCACTGCCGCATCACGCAGCCCTGGAAGACGCGCAACGAATCGGTTTCGCCCGTGCCCTGGACACTGATGAACTCAGCCCGGGCGAGCACGTTATCGCCCTGATCTGTACTGACAACAACGGCCACCGCACGGAATGTCACCGTCGCTTTGTATACCGGCAGCCACAGGCCCTGTATTCACGCTGGCGCCAGAACCAGGTCACCGCACCGCAGGTAAACAAACAACCCCGAATCGATTTTCAGCTCTTGCTGCGTGTCACGGACACCAGCGACCAGTCCACCCATGCGTTGCTGGCCACGCTGGACAGCCTGACAGCACAAGAGCTGACGCAACTGCCGCATGTACTCTGGCGTTGCTGCATTATCTGCGCGCCAGCGATGCATGAGGCCGTGCATGAGCTGATATCAGCGCACGCAGGTTCGAAGCGGCTACGGCTAATTGGCGACCCGGCCGAGTTCACGCCAACGCCCGGCAACGATGCAGGACTCAGCAGCCTCGTTGCTCTGCTGCAGGCCGGTGACATACTGCATCCTGACTGCCTGGCTAACGTGGCGACAAACTGGCAGCCAGCGACCCGACTGCTGTACACCGATCACGATCACCAGGACGTCTCCGGCAGATTTTCGAATCCGTGGTTCACCTTCGCCTGGTCACCCGAACTGTTACTCAGTCAGAACTATATTGGTGGCGTTTACTTTATCAGGGCAGACGATTTACCGACGCTGGCATTGGCCTCCCCGGCATGGCGCTACGACTGCCTGCTGCAACTGCGCGAGCAAATTGAATTTACGCAAGTACAACGTATTGCCCGGGTACTGTGGAGCGACAGTGTCTCCGGCACCAACAACAAGACAATACAGCAGGCAGAGATTGACGTGCTGCGAACCTACTCGGCAGAGCGCGGCATGACAATCGAAACTCCCTGGCCTGAGGCCAGCGGTATCCGGCACGCGCATCGCCCCCTGCCTGCACAGGCGCCCGGCGTGTCCGTTATCATCCCCACCACCGGCAATATGCGCTTTCTCAAGCCTTGCCTGGACACGCTGGCGACCACAGACTACCCGGATATGGAAATCATCATCCTGGATAACAGTCGCGGCAAACACCCCGACGGTATCGAATATGCCCGACAGGCCGGCGCAGTTGTTGTTGATTGCGACGAAAATTTTAACTGGTCCCGCCTGAACAACAAGGGCGTGGACCACAGTTCCGGCGACATACTCCTGTTCCTGAACGATGATATAGAAATAGTACAGACTGACTGGCTGCAGGAACTGGTCAGGCAGGTATTGCAGGATGATGTGGGCACCGTGGGCTGCCGGTTGCTGTACCCGAATGGTGCGCTCCAGCATGGCGGCGTTTTTCTGGTGGATCACGGCGGCGGCGCGCGCCACCTTTTCCACAAGCAGTTGCCCGGCGCTGGCATCTATCAGCAACTGGACAAGTGCGTCAGGGAGGTGTCAGCCAGCACCGGCGCCTGCCTGATGATTCGCCGTGACCGCTTCGAAGAACTGGGACGTTTTGACGAAGGCCTGTCGATAGTCGGCAACGATATCGATTTGTGCCTGCGCTGCCTGGAAGCCGGCCTGCGCAATATCTGGACGCCGCACAGCTCGCTGATTCATCACGAAAGTGTGAGTCGGCAAAGCAAACCCATCGGCAAAGATGAGAAGACCATGTGGCGGCGCTGGGGCCAGCGTTTCAGGAGCGGCGACCCCTACTACAATCCATCTCTGAGCCTGCTGCGGGAGGACTGTGCACTTGCCGCACAAACCGTGGCATCCAGCACAACAGCAAGCACAAGCGAAGACAAAAAGCATGGCGTCAATCTGATTGCCTATATCCGCGCCAGCATGGGCGTGGGCGAAGCGGCGCGCGGCAATGCTTCGGCCCTGCAAGCCTCCGGACAACCCTTCGGCATCATTAACTACGAACGCGGCAACCCGTCGCGTATGGATAACCTGCGCTGGCAGCACAAGGAAATGGCCAGTCCACAGTTTGATATCAATCTTGTGCATATCAATGCCGATCACCTGCCGGTCGTGATGAACGATCTGGGCCGGCCCTGGTTCCGGGATCGCTACAATATTGGTTTCTGGGCCTGGGAAATGCCGGAGTTCCCCGATAAATGGTTAGCCAGTTTTGATTTGCTGGACGAAATATGGGTGCCCTCAACCTATGTGAACCAGGCAATCGCTGCCAAATCACCGGTGCCGGTTATCACCATACCGCATGTCATTGATCTGGATATGGCCGGTGCGCAGCGCTATCCACGGGATCATTTCGGCATCAACGCGGAAGCCTTCGTTTTCATCAGTATGTTCGATACGCACAGTGTCGCCCAGCGCAAGAATCCGTTCGCGTCCATTCTGGCATTTCAACAGGCGTTTGCAGCTGACGACAATACTGTTCAACTCGTCATCAAGGTCAATAATGCCGACGATGCCAGCACAACTGTCGTTCGCAACTGTATTGGCGAGCATAAAAACATACTGATACTGTCGCAGCATTTTGATCGCGCGCAGGTAGACTCCCTGATCAATAGCTGTGACTGCTACGTGTCCCTGCACCATGCCGAAGGTTTCGGGCTGGGCCCCGCCGAAGCCATGGCATTGGGCAAGGTTGCATTACTGACCGACTGGTCCGGCAATACCGAATACATGACCAGCGATAACTGCGTCCCCATTCGCTACAGCCTGAAGAAGCTCGGCAAAGACTATGGCCCTTATGAGGCACACCAGCACTGGGCAGTGGCGGATATCGCACACGCGGCCAGCGAAATGCGAGACCTGGCCGGAAACCCTGAACGCGCAGCGGCTATCGGGAAACGCGCGAAACTGACCATTGAGAATACGCTCTCAGCACAGGCAATAGGGTCGCGCATGCGCGACCGCCTGCAGAGTATCAAGCGCATACAAACGAACCGGAAGAAAAGGAAGCTATCATGAGTTCTCAGGCACAAACAGCAGGCTTTTTGTCGCAAGACCAGATCGACAAATTTCACAAGGACGGTTATGTCATTGCGGACTTTGGTTTTTCACCCGACGACATAGAAGCACTGAAGGCCACTCTGCACCCCTGCTACAACCCTGAACACCTGAAAGCACCCAGCTACGGCGCGCGCATTCAGGACGCGTGGAAATTTGTGCGCGAAGCTCATACGCTGGCGACGAACGCCAATGTGTTATCCGCTCTGGAGCAACTTTATGGGCGGCCACCGCTGCCGTTTCAGACCCTGAACTTCCCGGTCGGAACGCAGCAACGAACGCACTCCGACACCATACACTTCAACAGCCAGCCAGCGGGATTCATGGCCGGCGTCTGGGTCGCGCTGGAAGATATTGACGACGACAACGGGCCGCTGGAATATTACCCGGGCTCGCACCTGCTGCCGGAAATCACCATGCAGGACGCCGGGCTTGAAGCGGGATACGAGAACTACGGCGCATATGAAGATTTTATCGCGCAACACGTCAGTAAATCGGGTATCTCTCCATCGTACGGTTTGATGCCCAAGGGTCACGCCCTTATCTGGCACGCCAACCTGCTCCACGGTGGCTCACAACAAAAAGACTCCCGGCGTACGCGTCACTCCCAGGTCACTCACTACTTTTTTGAAGACTGCCAGTACTATACCCCCATGCACAGTAAACCCGGCAAACCGGCCTTCCGCCATCCGGAATGGATCAAGCCGGGCGAATGGAAGCCGGTAGAACATGCCGATGTTGCTGCCCTGGAAAAAATGTCACCGCTGGCGCGAAAAATTGCCGCCCTGCGCAGACGCCTGGGGTTCTGAACGGTTCACTGAAAATACTGGCCGGGATTGCTGCGCAATAGCCTCAGAGCAGGCGCAGCAATCTGAACAGGCCACGTTGCCACCACAATCCGGCGTTTGGTAATGCAATGATGCGACGACAGACAAATCGCTGTAAGGCCGAAATTTCATTGCCGTGACGACGAACAAATGCATCAGCTTGCGCCGCAATTTCCGCGAATGCTTTCTGCGTCTCCGCGGACTGCGTCGTCATCATTAACTTGCTTATGAATTCATGAGTCAGCACCGGGCTGGTATACGCCTTTGCACCAATGGTATTGCTGTCATGCTGACGGTAATCAGCCAGTGCCTGATCCAGGTACACACGCCTGCCAAAGGCGCTTGCAATCAGAGATAACCACCAGTCATGCATGACGGCAGCAGCCGGCACCGGCAAGGCTTTTTCTATCAACGCCCGGTTCATCATGGCGGTACACCCCGTCAGGGTATTGCTCAGCAGCTGAGCCGGCAGGGACGCGCGGGCCGGTCGCAGACCCTGATATGCCATCAGTGATTCCGCAATAACATGCGCGCTGGCATCCACCACTCGCAGATCACTGTGCACGAGCACGGGAATCTGTGTGTCACCACCCTCGATCGCCAACAGCGCGACCAGGGAACGCTCCAGTTTATCTGTGTGCCAGATGTCATCCTGATCGGCGAGCGCAAAATACGAATGCGCCTGTGCCTGCCCTGGCGTCTCGCTGGCGGCATGATGCATCAACGCAGAAAAATTGCCGGCCGCGCCCAGGTTACCCGCCTCGTCATCTATCAGCCGGACAGTCCCGGGAAAGCGCAAGGCGTAGTCTGCCAGTATGGCTTGCGAGCCATCAGAGGAACCATCATCACGGCACAGGATCACGACGCTGGCCACGTCTTTAACATTTCCGGCCCATTGCTGTGCCAGTATTGAATCAATCTGTTGCGAAAGATATCTGGCACCATTATAGACTGGCAACAACACAAAAACCGTGCGGGTCTGATTCATATCAGGTCACCTGAGTCTCGTATTCCGCGCCGTATCTGGTGAAGGTATTCACGTCTTTGTCGCGAACATAACAAAAGCCACAGCGACTTGAGAGCAAAGCGCAGACAGTCTCGCAGCTTCCAGTTTAGCGGCGCATAGTCCTGACGGTAGAGATGCAGACGATTCCGGGTTGAATAATAACTTCGCAGAGGGCTGTGCTGCACCATCCAGCCGGCACGTACCAGCGGATTATTGCTGGCTTCACCAATGGCGTGTAGCAATGTCGCGGAATCGGTTCCGACCAAAGCGAAGCCTTTGGCCCGGGCGCGAAAACACCACTCAAGGTCGATATTGTCAATAAAATAACTTTCTTTCATTTGTCCGATGCTGCCCAGCGCGGCTCTCGAAAACAGGCAGCCTGAGGAGATAAGGAAATCAGCCTGAAACAGATCGGGTATCCCGCCCAGTTGATTGTCCGAGCGCCGCAGCATCCGGAAAAGTCGGAAGGGTGTCTGGCGGGCGTTGACCGGATTCTGCAGGCGCGGCCCCAGTGCCGCCACCGGCAAGGCACTGGCTACTGACGCGCGCTGCCAGGCGTCAAGCATGCCTGCGCAAAAATCATCGGTAAGCGTGCTGTCCTGATCAAACAGAAAAACAAACGGGTAAGTCTTGTCCTGCGCCAGCTGCAATCCGGCATTCATGGCTGCAGCCAGACCTTTGTTTTCATGCCAGCGCTTAAGTGTCACGCGCGCTCTGGCAGCAATTGCTGCATCAAGTGTTTCGGCGTTAGCGGAGCCATTATCGATGACAAAAACATCGCAGGCTTGTGCCGTCAATTGGTCAAGGAGTGCCAGAAGTACATCCATGTCCGGCTGCCATGTCACCACAACGGCGCAGATATCAATATCGCGGCAGGGTGTCGGCGCGCTGTTATCTGTTTCTTCTGCTTCCATGTGTGACTCCGGATGCCGGATGACGGGCCGACGTTGCGGTGTCCGTATCAGGCCGGTGCGTCAACCGCGACCCGAACGGGCACATCAGGCGGGACCGGCAGGCTGGCGACACCGTCACGTCTGAGACGCACCAGATAATACAGGATGGAGGCGACACCCACCATCAGGCCGGCAACGACGCCCGCATCTACCATGCCGCGCCAGGGTTGAGGCAGCATTCGCACAATAAAAACGAAGCAGATTATCATTGTTGTCAATGCAATGGATAATAACCGGCGCCGCGTTGTGGCGTGAATGTAACCCATACAATACAGCGGCGCGAACAGAACATGCAGTGGTCGGGGGTGTCTGGCAAGGTAATCAGCGCGCACCACAACACGCGGCGCAAATGCCAGATGAAAACCTTTGTAACCTTCGGCCCACACCATATACAGGAACCAGACCAACGCCAGCCCCCGCTGCCATATCGCAAGCGAGTAGTCACCCAGCTCCAGCGCAACACCGCCCAGGCGCACGATAGCGAACGTCAGCAACAGCACGATACCGCCGACTCCCCAGATAAATCCGAATGTTCTCACAGACAATAAACTCTCAGATAAGCAGCAAGCGCCCAATGTCGAGCCTTACTGTGATACAAGCAGGCATTATAGCCGCTTTCGTATGCTGACTCCTAGAGCGGATCACCGGTGCGGGTCACCGGGGAATCAAGTGTCAGACCATAGGCCGCCTGACGCCGAATGAGATCTTCCTGGCTGCGCAGCAGTTCCAGCAACAGAACCCGGATGCTGTCCAGATCCTCCTGCCGCCGCAGAAGCTTGCGCAGACGCCTGTTCGTTGCCAGGCACAAGTGCCAGGGATCATTCTCAGCGGCGGGTGATCGTTCATTGACGCCGACCTGTGGTTTGTTCATGCCTGTGCTGCCTCGCCATCGATCGAGGCACTCATACAAGGTATTGATCATGCGCCGGGCATTGCCCGGGGACTGCCAGGCCGCTGCCTGGTCCAGCATGCCACACAAACGGCGATGGGCACGTGGCAAGGCCCTGCGCAGGTCGGCCGAGTCGGCAAACCCCGGTTCAGCCAATATCGTCTGATACACGTCTGACAGCACCAGAACAAAGGATTCAATGCGCTGCACATTCAGTATCCTCGCCCCTTTCAGCAACAGCCGCAGGTCGCGCAGCACATCCTGCGGCACGCTCTGAGTATCTGTCGCAGCCACCGCCATGTGCGGCAGACAATTCAGCTCTGCAGCCAGCACGTGCTGTACTGAATAACCAGCAAAGTCCTGATGCACTGCATCAAGGTCCAGTGTCAACTTCTGCCAGTGCTGTTGTGCCCGAATACCCAGGCGAGCGGCAAGCATCAGACTTTTGTGCAGCATATCGGTGACACTCGCAGCATCCCTTGTATCAACCAGCCCTGCCAGCCGCCGCAGCAGCGCGATAACACTGACTTCGTCTTCGGGGCGCACACCCGATTGCTGCAGACAATGGTTGGCACAGGCATGAAGACTGACTATCAGCACCTGCCAGCGCGCCAGTGACCAGACTTCTGTCGTATCCAGCGGCAGTTTGCCGAATCCGCCGCCGAGCATGCGCAAACTCACCAGCAGCCGATAAAGCCGCAGGCTCACGGCTGACCAGTCCGGGGGAACACCCGGCTTGTTGACTGCCACGACCAGCAACTCGCGCACTGCTGTTGTGTCAATGCCCGGTAACAGTAGCAATGGGCTGACAGCCGATGCGGCGCCGTCACGAGAGCCGTCGCGGGAACCACCATGAGAGCCGTCACGGGAACCACCATGAGAAAGAGAAACACCACCGCTGCCCGCACTGATGGCCGCACCGTCACTCAGAATGGCGGCCTGACGCAGAACCGTGGCCATTTCCTCGGATGTGGCGGCGCTCTGATATCGGCATAGAAACAGTGTTTGGGCCGTCGCCCAGATCAGGCCCTGACAGTTTTCCGCCAAGCGCTGTCTCCGGTGTGGGCACGGGATAGTCGACTTCACGGCAAGCAGGGCGCTGGCCAGCAACTGCAGTTGCCATATCGAATGTCGTAGCTCCGGTGACAAACCCGTGCTCTTGCCCTGCGCCGTTTGCCGGATGGCAATGCACAAACGATCAAACCAGCGGTGGGTTTCACGCCTGAATGCCATGGGTATGTCGGTGCCGCATTGCCCAGGTGTTATCTGCACAGATGCTTCGAATGCATGCAACCAGACCAGCAGCGGCCCGGCAGCCGCCGGAGGCAGACCGGGGGTATCGGCGCCGGTATCCGCCAGAAAACGCGCGGCATTTGCCACCGCCACGCCACAGGCCTGAGCCTGCCGCAGCCACGCCTGCTCCGCTTTCGCGCTGGCAGAAACTACCGTCAGATCGCTAATGGCCGCCCCAGTCTGTTCCACAATCAGCCGCCGCAACACGTGGTCGGGCGAAACCGCCTGCAGGGATTCACGGCAACGCAGCAGGGCCTTGAGCAAATGCCGTTCCCGATGCCGACCGACATCAGACCTGCGCTGCTGCGCGCGCCAGTAACGACACAAAACCTGGCAGTGGTGCCTGGCACTGCCGTCGACCAGAAACCGGCTGACAGCTGCCAGCCGGGCGATCGGTTCGGCCATCAGAGCACCGCCCCCCGATACCCCAAGGCAATGGGCCTGCATATCCCCAAGCATTGCGTCCAGGCATTGCTGAAGCGTTTGCGTCGGCATTTGCCCGAAAACACCTGTGACAATACTCAAGGCCAAGGTCCCGTTGGCTGCGCCTGCCTCGGTGCCTCCCGACCAGTACCCGCAGGTGCTGCCAGCATGTCGTGCACCTGTTGGCGTAACGCATCAAGTCCCTGCGCCCGTGACCATGTGTGGCGGATGCCTCGCGATTGTGCCCAAAGGTGATCCGCTTCATCATCCCTGTCACTGAGCAGGACTACAACGCCACAGCCATGTGCCTGCAACCACGCTGCCAGGCTGAAGCCATTACCCCGATCACGCACCAGTTCAACCAGGGTGAGATCAGGCCGTCTGTTATTGCCTGCCCGCCGCAGCCGTTGATGCACGTCAGTCAGATCTGCGGCCTGTTCGGTGTGGTAACCGCTCGCTTCCAGCACAGCACAAAGAGCCTGTCGGGCCCATACGTGCTCATCCACCACCAGAATACAGGCCGTCACGAGACCGGATCCGGCTGCCGCTGCCTGACCTGTGCCAGGGCGTCCTGCAACTCCGCAAGCCGGAACGGCATCTGCAGGCAGCCATCAGCGCCAGCCAGCTCCGCACGCACCTCATCCAGCAGGGTGTGCTCGTCACCCATAAGAATCACCGTCAAGTGTCTGAAATCAGGGCATTGCCGCAGCAGACTGCAAACCTGCGTACCACTCAATCGAGGCAGAGTGCTGGCCAGCAACAGAAGATCCGGCCGCAGCTCGGGCAGGCGACACAGCACATCAAATCCGTCGTCCGCAGTAAGCACTTCAACGGCCTGCTGCTCCAGCAATCCCGTCAATCGCTCACGCACATGATGCCCGGCATCGGCCAGCAGCACGCGAAATGGCCGCTCCGATGCAGGGCTCAGCGCCTCGGTCTGTGCAATAGCTGTCATGATTGATCCTCCCTGATCAATAGCTGAAAACAAGTCCTGTCCGAGGGTTGTAGCACACGGCGAAGACTGTTGCGCAGAGCAATCATGTTATGATGGTTGCGACCCAAGCAGTAATCCCTGACCAAACGTTGCCGACAGGTGGCGCTTGATTAACAACTCCGGGCAAGAGGCTGAAGCATGCACCTGAAAGTCGGTATCGTGATGGACCCCATCGCAAACATCACCTACAAAAAAGACACCAGTCTGGCGATGCTGGTCGCGGCCCGGGAACGTGGCTGGGAGCTGCATTACATGGAACAGGGTGACCTGTACCTGAGCGGCGATACGGCGATGGGATGGATGCGGCCATTGGACGTAGCCTATAACCCGGACAACTGGTACAGCCTGGGAGACGCTGCCGAACGACCGCTGGCCGATCTCGATGTTATCCTGATGCGCAAGGATCCGCCTTTTGACAGCAACTATGTCTACTCGACCTACCTGCTGGAGCGCGCCGAACAGGCCGGCACCCTGATCGTCAACAAACCGCAGTCCTTGCGCGATTGCAATGAAAAAATGTTTGCCACCCAGTTTCCTCAGTGCTGCCCGCCATTGCTGGTGAGCAGTCGCGCCGACAAGCTCAAGGCCTTCCACAAGGAACATGGTGATGTGATTTTCAAACCACTGGACGGCATGGGCGGCAGTTCCATTTTCCGGATCAAACCGGATGACAGCAATATCAGCGTCATCATTGAAATGCTGACCGCCCACGGGCGCAACCCCATCATGGCCCAGCGTTACATTCCCGAGATCGTCAAAGGTGACAAGCGCATCCTGCTGATAGATGGCGACCCGGTGCCTTACGCGCTGGCACGGGTACCCGCCATTGGCGAAAGTCGTGGCAACCTGGCCGCCGGTGGCAGCGGCATTGCGCAACCCCTGTCCGAGCGCGACAAATGGATCTGTGCCCAGGTGAGAGAAACCGTCCGCGAAAAGGGTCTGCTGTTTGTAGGTCTCGATGTGATCGGTGATTACCTGACTGAAATCAACGTCACCAGCCCGACCTGTATCCGCGAAATCAACGCGGCATACGACCTTGATATCGCCGGCGATCTGATGGACTGCATCGCCGGTAAAGTAAAAACCTGAGCAACGGGAAAAACCTGCTTTGATGGCACCAGACAACATTAACCAGGATACAGGGTTGGCCAAAGAGCGCTTTGGTTTCACCATTTTTCTGTCCGCCTGCCTGCATGTCATCATCATTGCCGGGGTAGGCTTCAGCTTTCTCAGCGAAAGCCGCAGCGTGCCGGCTATTGAAATCACGCTGGCGCAGTACCGCAGCGACATGCCGCCGGAACAGGCGGATTTCATTGCTCAGGAAAATCAGTTGGGCAGCGGCTCGATCGACGACACCGTGGCCCCGGCGACACCGGTAGAATCCCAGTTCCACGATGAACTCATTCAAGAGGTACAACCGGTGCCTTCGCCAGCTGCTTCAGCACAACAGGCTCAGGACAACCGCATCGTCACCAGCACTGACGCCGATGAGTTGCTGCGACAGCAAACGGAGTCTGCTCAGCCCAGCGACAGCCGCGTGATATCCGAGCATTCAACACCACAGGATATCTCGCTGGCCATCGCCAGTCTGCAGGCGCAATTGGATGTTCAGCAACAGGAATACGCCAAACGGCCCCGCCGGTACACAATTACCTCGGCCTCAACGCAGCAAAGGCATGATGCCCTGTACCTGGACAATTGGCGTAAACGCATTGAACTGGTCGGCAACGAACACTACCCGCAACAGGCCCGGCGGGATGGCATTTTTGGCAGTCTGCGCATGCTGGTGGCAATTCGCTCTGATGGCAGTGTGCAGGAGATTCGTGTGCTGCAAGGGTCCGGTCAGCAGGTACTGGACCAGGCGGCGGTAGATATCGTGCGCATGGCTGCACCGTTTGATGAGTTTCCTGCCGAGTTGCGCGGCGAAATTGATCTTCTGGAAATCATACGCACCTGGCGCTTCCGCCCGGGCAACTCCTTCAGCAGTAATTGATGAACCGGTCAAAGCAACGCCGCTTGACGGGCGGCACATTGGACAAACTCACCTGGCAACAACGGGAGCATGCGACGCAATGAGTCTTGAAGCAGACGCTGACAACGTATCTCACAGGGAAAATATCACCGGCAGTGCCAGCTGCCTGGAAAACCATTTCCTGATCGCCATGCCACATCTGCGCGACCCCAATTTTAATGGCTCAGTCACTTATCTGTGGAAACATGACAGCGAGGGCGCGCTTGGCCTGGTTGTGAACCAACCCTCAAAACTGGTGATACCTGACCTGATGGAAGAACTTGGTATCACCATCAAAGATGAGTTTTTGGCACGTGTGCAGCACAGCAGCATTCTGACCGGCGGACCGGTCGAAACAAACAAAGGTTTTATCCTGCACGAAGCGGGCACCGAATGGGACTATACCCTGCCCGTCAATGACGACATCAGCCTGTCCATGTCGCGGGACATTCTGCAGGAAATTGCTGACGGCGGGGGGCCTGCGCGTTACCTGATCACACTGGGCTGCGCAGGCTGGGAGGCCGGCCAGCTTGAACAGGAAATCAGCGACAATGTCTGGCTGACTGTGCCAGCCAACACTGACTTGCTGTTTTCCACCGACTATGACAACAAGGCCGCGGCGGCGGCGGCAATACTCGGTGTCACTATGAGTCAACTGGCCTCCCTGGCGGGTCACTCCTGACAGGACAACACATGGACCGGTATCCGCAAAAGTACATCAAGCCGCTGAAGGCACTGGCCTTCGATTTTGGTACCAAACGTATTGGTGTGGCTTATGGTCAAAGCCTGACCGGTACCGCGCAGGCCATCGGCATTATTCCCGCGCGCGACGGCATTCCGGACTGGACGGCGCTGGACGCTCTGGTGAAAAACTGGCAGCCGGACGTTTTTGTCGTCGGCCTGCCCTTCAATATGGACGACAGTGACAGCGAACTGTTGCTGCGTGCCCGCAAGTTTGGCAAACGTCTGAACGGACGCCTGCACAAACCCTGCTTCGGAGTTGACGAGCGGCTGACCTCGTTTGAAGCACGGGGCGAACTGCTGCGCGGCGAAGCCAGTGGCGCGGTGGATGCGCTGGCCGCGCGCCTGATTCTGGAAGCCTGGTTTGATGGCCTGCCACCGCTGCCCAGCGGCGACGATTGATCAAACCATTCTGAATGTGAGCTGGCCGGCGCCCGCAATGGCAGCATCTACCACATCACCCCTGTTTACTGCGCCTACACCCGCCGGGGTACCGGTGAAAATGATGTCACCGGCCTGCAGCGTATAGTAAGTCGACAGTTCAGCGATAATTTCCTCCACTTTCCAGATCATGTCGGACAGATCACCTTGCTGCTTTTGTTCACCATTCAATGAAAGTGTTATGGCGCCTCTGTCGAGCCAACCACAATCTTCAACAGCCACCAGTTCCGACATGGGCCCCGATGCGTCAAAACCTTTTGCAGTATCCCAGGGGCGCCCCTGTTTCTTGGCTTCCGCCTGCAAATCCCGTCGGGTAAAATCAATCCCGACGCTATAACCGAACACACAATCGCGCGCAGCCGCCACCGTCAGCGAGTGACCGCCGCGATGCAGCGCCACCACCAGTTCAGCTTCATGATGCAAATCACCGGTGCGTGGCGGATAAGGCACTTCCCCCTGGGGAACAAACACCGCTGATGCCGGTTTGCTGAAAAAGAATGGCGCCTCCCGGTCCGGGTCAGCGCCCATCTCTTTGGCGTGTTCGGCATAGTTCCGGCCCACGCAGAAAACCCGGTTCACCGGAAACTGCTGCTCGCGGTCTTTAACGGGCAAACTGACCCTGGGTAATTCAAATATGTATTTCAAGCGTTTTCCTCTCTATTAACCCGCCCTTTTGTTAAAAGCAGCACACTGCAATCGCTGACAGGCCACAAACAGAGTGTCAGATCGGTGCGCCCGGCGGCATCGCCAGTGGTGCCGACATCAGGCTGTCCGCGGCGCTATGGTCAAACCAGTTTTCCAGTTCATCGAGTGCCAGACGATAGTGCCCGCGCCAGTCCTGTTCCTGGACGTCATCAGTGGCATCGTCCAGCCAGCCTTCCAGGTCGCGCAGCGCCAGATTGAGCGCCGCCTTGACCTGGTTGTCGGTATCATCGCTGCGCGCCAGCGCCAGCATGCGATACAGCACCACATTGTTGACGGCCTGCTGCACGCTGCCTGACTGCCCGGACGGACGGTCACCCTGCCAGCTCTGCGATATCAGACGTGACAGCACATCATGCACCGATGGCAATTGCGCGTCGATGCTGTGCAGATTGTTGATACGCGCCAGCCGCTCCGGCTGCAGAATGCCGCTTACGGTATGATCTGCCGCTGTCTCGGCGATGCTGGCAAAATCCAGACCGAGAGCGGTGCGCAATGGAAAGCTTTCCCGGTTGCGGGAATAACCCACGGGTTTGGGCGGAATCAGTGCCAGGATCTCCGGCGGCACGGCCAGTACGTCAGGCGTCAGAGTCTGCATCAATGCATCAAGCGCGCGCATCTGGTCAGCTGCGGCAATTGGTGTGACCTGCTCCGATTCCGCGCTCTCACCATCGTAAACGGAATATTCATAATACATTCCGCCCACCAGTCGGTGCACTGCCTCTACCTGATACCGGTGCAAAAAATACAGAGGCACCAGTATCTCTTCGAGTTCGGCGTAGGGTTGCCCGGCGCGCAGATTCCCGGCACCAAAACGCCCCAACGCTGCCGCACGCACATCCAGCAACCGCTGCAGTTCATTGACCGGGTCAGCGCCATTGTCCCACAGGTGAGCCAGCGGATGGGCGCCGCCGGGCGCACGGCTGTCCCGGTCGGAAATGAAATACAGACCGTTGTCCCTGCTCTCCTGCAACGTCGCTGCCAGACCGACCGCCTCCTCCAGAGGTGTGGCGTATTCGGCATAACCATACTTGATCGCCTGGAAATCCCATTGCCCGAGCCCGACATCGTAAGCGTTCAGGGCATCCAGCACGCCGGTATCGCTTATTTCCAGTGCCGGATGCGGGTAGTCCATGACAGAGGCGCGGGAATTGACACTGGCGGCGAAGTTATGTGCGATACCCAGGGTATGGCCGACCTCGTGCGCAGACAGCTGCCGGATACGCGACAGCGCCAGTTCCTGAATCGCCTCATCAGAACCCTCCTGTGCCAGCCCGATCAGCGCCTGCGCAATGCGGTAGTCCTGCCGTACGCGCAGGGAACCCAGGGTGACCTTGCCCTTGATGATTTCACCGGTACGCGGATCTGTCACACTTGACCCGTAAGACCAGCCTCTGGTTGACCGGTGCACCCACTGAATCACGTTGTAACGAATATCCATGGGGTCGGCATCGTCCGGCAGTATCTCGACCTGAAAGGCATTGTCATAACCAATGGCCTCAAATGCCTCATTCCACCAGCGGGCACCGTCAAGCAGGGCCGTGCGCACCGGCTCCGGTACGCCTGCATCCAGGTAGTACACAATCGGCTCCACCGCTTCACTGCGCGCCGCTTCCGGATTGCGTTTTTCCAGTCGATGCCGGGAAATGAAGCGTTGCGTCATATCTTCATTGATGGGCGCAGCAAAATCTTCGTAACTGCGCGACCAGTACCCTGATTGCGGATGGAATGCCCGCGGCTGGTAATCAGCGTCGGGCAATTGCACAAAGGAGTGATGCTGACGCACGGTTATGCTGTCCGGTGTCGGCGTTACTGATCGCACCCAGGCGCCGGGCTGTGAACCGGCAAATGTGAGTTGCGCTTCGAACTCGGAATTCAGCGGAAAGTTTCGGGTTCTGTCCATGTAGATGGCAGAACGCTGTTTGTCGATGCTGTAGCTGCCCTGTTGACTACGTGCCAGACCACCGGCCACGCCATGCATGTCACTGAGCAGAAAATCCGTCAGATCAATCAGCACACTGTCGCCGTCTGATGCTTCAACCTCAAAACCGGCCAGGATGGACTCGGCAAACGCCTCTTCAACCGACAAGCGTTCTGCCGCGCTGTCCGAGTCAGCCCGATAATCGAGGTTGATATGTTTGAGAAACACTTTGTTGCCATGTCGTTCGAATTTGACCACACGACTGCCGCCGACCTGCCCCCGGTCCAGCCCGATGTCATTGGAGCCGATGCCCGTGGCCAGCGCATTGGCATACAGAAACTCTTCATCCCAGCGATCCACCACCAGCAGGATCTGACCGGTGGCAGCCTGGTAATAGAAATCAAAATACCCCTGCTGCAACTCGGCACCCTCTGTTGCTGCTGCGATAGAGGACGGCGCTTGTGCCCCGGCAGATTGCGCCTGTGCAGTCAGACTGGAACTGCAAAAAAGCATTAACAACGGAAACAATAGGACAGTGGTCATTCCGGACAACGGTTTCATTTCTATTTCCTTACTTGAGGTCAACAATAACAATCAATTCAGGCGAGGTAGCTTCTGAGTTTCGGATTCATGTCGTTGCGTCTTAGCAGTTGCTCCAGCGCCCAGCGATACTGCGCCGGCACATCGCGAAGAAAACGCACCGTATCGCCATCCAATACTACCAGCGGTATACCATCCTGATACAGTACGCGATTGCGGTTGGTACGCGCCAGTTTAACATCCGGCAGAAACAACGGCAGGTTGTTGACCGGGTCAGTGGCCGCCAGGCTGCAGTAAAACGCGTCTTCATAATTCGTGTCACCCGACACTTTGCGGCCACACTCGCGCAGCGGGGCCACGGTATCCGGCAGGGTGAACTGTTCACCGCCCAGGCCCTCAATAAAACGCCCGCCACGCACAGTACCGCGTAACTCGAAACGACGCAGCACCGGCAACAGCTCACGCCAGGCAGCCGCCGCTGATTCCCGCGCAATTATCTGTCGGCTGACCACACCCCAGCGCCGCAGATAGATCATGGCCAGTGCTTCCATCTCCTCACTGTCCAGACTGTCTGCTGGATCAACCGGCGCGATCAGGGACCAGCGCCCGGCCTCCTCGATACTGAAACCGGTGCGACGGGATCGTTGCCGCGAACTGTTGCGCGTTGACGGTTTGCGCGACTCGGGCGTCAGCAATGCACGCAGGCCGGTAAAACTGTCACTGGTCAGCAGACCATTGGCAACCAGCTCGGCCAGTGCCTGCTCCAATTGCGCCGGCAACAAACCCGTGTGCTGACGTATCTCGGCAAAAAAGCTGGCGCCGCGCTGACGCAGATAATCAAACGCCTGCTGCGCGCCAGACGACAGATCCGGTTGCGCCGGGCTGGTGGCCGACAACAGCTGCCATAAAACCATATTCTCCCGCGACGAAACCGTAATCGGCGTGGCTTTGACCGGACCGGAACTGCGCCGGCTGCCGGCACGCACTGCTGTCAATTGCGCCGGCGGCGTGTAGCGACCCCAGACAATACGACCGCTGATACATAACATATCCAGCCAGGTCGGGTCATACATGGCAAGCCGCGCGGGCAATATTTCACCTTCCCACGCCGATGCGGGGGCCGACATGCCGTCAAGCCGCTCCAGGGTGCGCTGCAGCAAAGCCTGGCCTTCGGCCATCGACGGCAATGGCACCGGCCGCGGGGTCAGGGTCTGCTGACGCAGCTCGTGCAGCCCGAACAGGAAACGGGTGTAGGCCTGCAATGACACCGGTTTGATGGCATCGCGGTGCGTATCCAGCGTGTAGCGATGAATACGTTGCAACAGGCGACGCTCACACCACTGCAGCGAATCATCATCAGTGCGCCCGATGCTGTCTCGGGTAAAACGACCCCTGAAGGCGAAGCCTTCTGCCTCAAGTTTCAACAGCGCCTGGTCCAGCAGGCTGCGGGGCAAACCGCTTTGAGCATGCAATTGCGCTACGCTCACCGGCCCGAGCACATCAAGCCGTCTTCGGATCAGTGTTTGCGCAGCCTCCTCGGGTGTCAGCATGACATCAGTCGGGCTCGCTGGCAGTTTCAGTTCAGGCGTAAAGGCCGCCGCCGGATCAATGGCCCTGAACACCGGCACCAGTTCGGCACTCAAAAAATGACCGGCACTCTGCAAGCGACAGGCCCGGCCCTGGCTGACCAGCGTTTCAAACAAGGCGACATGACTCTTTTGTGTCACCTCATCCACCGTCATGAAACCGGCGCAGTAGAGCGCATCGTGCATCTCTTCCGCGTCACGCATCAGTGGCCAGGCTTCTTCGCGCACACGGCTTATCGCGGCTTCATCCAGGCGGCTGTAGGCATCGGTCTCGGCCGGATCCGCCCAGCTGCGGTTGCGAATGGCATTGGTGCGGCGCTCTTCGAACGGCGCGTCATCCAGGAAGGCGTAGGGCCGTGCGTTGATGATTTCCTGGGCAAAGGGTGATGGCTCACGCAGATCCAGCGCCACCAGGTTCAGCGACTTGCTCTCGAACGCGCGCAACAACGCCAGCAACCCTTCAATGTCCATGGCTTCGGTCAGGCAATCATGGATGGTCTGCTGCACCAGCGGGTGATCGGGAATGTCGCGCTTGCCGGTAATGTTTTCCTGGCAGGCCAACTGGTCGGGAAATACCTGGGCCACCAGATCTTCGGCGTCCATGCGCTGGAATTGCGGCGGCACGCGCTTGCCAGAGCGGTTACGCTGAATGGCGAGCGAGCGGGTCGCATTCCAGCGCCAGCGCACCTCAAACATGGGCGCATCCAGCAGCGCCTGCACCAGTACATCGGTCACCGTATTGCTGTGCAGGTAAGCGAACACTTCCTCCAGCGGAAAACTGTGTACCGACCCCAGCGAGATGACAATACTGTCTTCGTTGGCAGCGGCCTGCAGTTCAAAATTGAAGGTGCGGCAAAAGCGTTTGCGCAACGCCAGGCCCCAGGCCTTGTTCAGTCGGCTACCAAAGGGCGCATGTATCACCAGATGCATGTCGCCCACTTCATCAAAAAAACGTTCCATGACAATACTGGTTTGTGTCGGCATCACCTGCAGGGCATTGCGGCCAGCATGCAGATAGTCCACCAGCTGGGTGGCGGCGCCCTGCGGCAGACCCAGTTCCCCGGTCAGCCACAGCACGGCCTGTTGCGGGCCTTCGTCGGTGAGATAGTGATCAATGGTTTCACGCAAGCGCGACACGGCTGACGACAGCTCCTGGCTGCGACCGGCAGCCTCACCGAACCAGAACGGCACAGTTGGTTTCTGGCCGTGAGCGTCACGCACACGCACTTTCAACCCGTCGACGCCCATCATCTGCCAGCTGTGCGAGCCCAGCGTGAAAATATCGCCGGGCAGTGTTTCCAGTGCAAAATCTTCGTTCAGCGTACCCACCACGGTATCATCAGGATCGAGCACCACCTGGTAATCAAACATGTCGGGAATCGCGCCGCCATTGGTCAATGCGGTCAGCCGCGCGCCACGCCGGGCGCTGGCACGCTGATTGATGCGATCCAGGTGTAGCCAGGCGCCCCTGCGACCCAGCCGGGTTGAGTAACCATCACCCAGCATCTGCACAAGATTGTCAAATACTGTGCGCTGCAGGTCACGGTATGGCCAGGCCCGCGTCATCAGAGCAAACAGATCATCAAGCGACTGGGGGGCAGGATCTTCATCCTGTCGCGCTGCCAGTTCCGCTACCAATTGCTGAGAAAGAATGTCCAGTGGCGCCTCTGGCATCAGAATCCTGTCCAGCTCTCCCCGGTGAATGCTGTCCACCAGCGCGGTGCACTCGGCCAGATCATCACGCGTTAACGGAAACAGGATGCCCTTTGGCGTGCCGCCCACTGAGTGACCGCTTCGCCCGACACGCTGCAAAAAAGTGGCGATACTCTTGGGGGAAGCAAACTGCACCACCAGATCGACGGCACCAATATCAATACCCAGTTCCATGGACGCGGTGGCGACCAGCACCTTGAGTTTGCCGGCCTTGAGCTGTTGCTCGGCGCGCAGTCGGTGCTCCTTGCTCATGCTGCCATGGTGAGAGCTGACCAGCCTGGCTTTGGAATTAAGCTCCGCGGCTGACTTGAGCCCCGCGGATGAACTGAGCGCCGCGGCGCTGCCCCCCGCCAGATCGTCGGCCTCCAGGCGCTCGGCCAGCGCCAACGCCAGGCGCTCGGACAAACGCCGTGTGTTGACAAACACCAGGGTAGTCTGGTGACTGTTGATCAACTCCACCAGGCGCTCGTATAACTCGCCCCACACATCATTACTCATCAGTGCAGACAGCGGCGAAGAAGGGACTTCAATACGGATATCCCGCTTGCGATTGTGACCGCTGTCAACAATGACACAGTCGCCAGCAGCGGCCGCGCCGGATAGAGCGGCCGCGCCGGATAGAGAGCCGGCGCCGGTCAGGTAGGAGGCCACCAGCTCAATCGGTTTCTGTGTCGCCGACAGGCCGATACGCTGCACCGGCTGCCCGGTCAACGCCTGCAGGCGCTCCATTGACAGCGCCAGATGCGAGCCACGTTTGTCACCCAGCATGGCGTGAATTTCATCGATAATGACCGAGGTCACCCCGCGCAACATGTTGCGACCGTGCACGCTGGTCAACAACAGATAGAGTGACTCGGGGGTTGTTACCAGTATGTGCGGCGGATTCTTCAGCATTTTCTGCCGTTCGGCCTGCGGTGTATCCCCGGAACGCACGGCAACCCGGATACCGGCCGGGTGACAGCCCTGCAAAAACAGTTCGTCTTCGATGCCCGCCAGCGGCACCTGCAGATTACGCTCTATGTCATTGCTCAGCGCCTTGAGAGGGGACACATACAGGATACGGGTCTGCGCAGGCAGCGGCGCCTGTTGTGCCTCCTGCACCAGCGTATCAATAGCAGCATAGAACGCAGCCAGGGTTTTACCGCTGCCGGTCGGCGCTGCCACCAGGGTGTGACGGCCCTGCCGAATTGTCGGCCACGCCTGCGCCTGGGCGGGTGTAGGCGCGCCCAGATTCTGCTCAAACCAGGCCCGGCACGCGGGATGAAAGGACGACAACGGCATAGGGTCAGTCCGTTAACAGGATTAATCGTGGCAGCTATATCGCAAAATATACGTCATTTATCGCACGAATACAGCACAAACAGTCTGCGGGCGTTGACCAACGGCAATGTTACGGCTAACGTTGGCGTTTGGCGTCACAGCCCAACCATAGGGAAATGTGTTACCCGTGAAATTCCTGTCATCAACCAGTCAGTATTTTGCAGCCTTCTGGCGCGAAAACCGAAAATTCCTGCTGATTCTGGCCAGCATTCTGTGCTTCAAGAGCGCAGTGGCTGATCTCAATTCAATATCCGGTCGGTCCATGCAGCCAACCCTGCTCGACGGCGACAAGGTCTGGGTCAACAAACTGGCCTACGACGTTAAACTGCCCTTTACCGGCATTTCCATGCTCGAGCTGGCTGAGCCCACACGAGGGGATATCGTCATCATCGACTCCGAAGTTGCAGGAAAAAGGCTGGTGAAACGGATTATCGGACAACCCGGCGACACGGTATACATGCGCAACAACCTGCTGGTCGTTAACGACGAAATCATCGATTTCGAAATTCTTGCGGAAAACCGCGAAGGCACCGTTGTTGTTGAGCACCTGTTTGATGAAACCCATCAGGCGCTGCTTTCTGCGGCTGGCACCAACCGGTCAAACCGCAGTTACGGCCCGGCACAGGTGCCAGACGAACACTTTTTTGTGCTCGGTGACAATCGCGACAACAGCGCCGACAGCCGCCTGTACAGCTTCATTCCCCGCGATCAGATTGTAGGACGCTCCAGCTCCGTGGTTTTTTCCATGGACAGTGACCATGCATTTCGTCCACGCAGTGGCCGTTTTATGGCGCAACTGGACTGACACACTGTTAAAACGCCCTGCCAGACAGTAAACTACCCCTCTTTTCCAATGCTGAAACACGCGTCAATACCGCGCCGGGGGATATCTGCCTGTGGGACACCAGACTGCACTGTACGCCAAGCACCTCGAATCAGGTGCTAAAATCGTTGATTTCGGCGGCTGGGACATGCCGATCCAGTATAAATCCCTGATCGAAGAACACACCGCAGTCCGGGAAAAGGCGGGGGTATTCGATGTGTCCCATATGACCATCGTTGATATCAGCGGCCCGGATGCTGAAGCGTGGCTGCGCTACTTGCTGGCCAACGATGTTGCACGACTGAAAGACACAGGTGATGCGCTCTACACCGGCATGCTGAACGAAAACGGCGGTGTCATCGACGACCTGATTGTGTACCGCATGGCCTCGGGCTTCCGTATGGTCGTCAACTGCGCCACGCGGGAAAAAGACCTGGCCTGGATGCAAAGCCAGCAGTCCGGTTTCACCGTAACCCTGACTGAGCAGCCGGAGCTGGCCATACTCGCAGTGCAGGGACCACAGGCCATCGATATCGTGCTGGAGGTAGTCAGCCAGCGCTTTTCAGCAGACGATTCGGCACGCGTGAGTGGTCTGAAAAATTTCAGCAGCGTAGAACTGGATACGTGGTGTATCGCGCGCACAGGCTACACCGGAGAGAACGGCGTTGAAATCATGCTGCCGAATGCGGAAGCCCCGCAGGTATGGGACCAACTGCTGGCTGCCGGGGTTAAACCCATTGGCCTGGGTGCTCGCGACACGTTGCGCCTGGAAGCAGGCATGAACCTGTACGGACACGATATGGATGAAAGCATTTCACCCTTGTCGGCCAATATGGGCTGGACCATTGCCTGGGAGCCCGCCGAGCGTGATTTCATCGGCCGCAAGGCGCTGGAAAAGCAACGCAAGTCAACCGACAAACCAGCCAAGCTGGCGGGGCTGGTGATGGAAGAACGCGGCGTTCTGCGCGAAGGTTTGCGGGTGGAGTGCACACTGAGCAACGGCTCCACCGAGGACGGGATCATTACCAGCGGCACTTTTTCGCCGACATTGAAGCACAGTATTGCACTGGCCAGAATCCCCGCTGACACTCAGCACTGCGCGGTCGACATCCGCGGTAAATTGCTGCCCGTGCGCCTGGTCAAACCGGGTTTTGTGCGCCTGGGCAAAAAAGTTTTTATTTAATTTCAATGCCAAACACCCAATATCCAATGCCAAACACAAGAGGACAGACCCGTGAGCGAATTTCCTGATGATTTGAAATATGCTGCCACCCATGAATGGGTGCGCGTTGAAGAAGACGGCAGTGTGACCATCGGCATTTCCGATCACGCCCAGGAATTGCTGGGTGACATCGTGTTCATTGAACTGCCCGAAGAAGGCGCTGTTGTGACGGCCAAAGACGAGATGAGCGTTGTTGAATCAGTGAAAGCAGCGTCGGACATTTATGCACCGGTCTCGGGTGAGATCATCGCCGTCAATGAAGACCTCACCGATGCCCCGGAAACCATGAATTCATCGCCCTACAGCGATGGATGGCTGTGCCGGATCCTGCCCAGCAACCCGAGTGAAATCGAAGAACTGCTGGATGCGGACACATACGCCGGAATGTGTGAATGAATATAAATACGCCCCTGCGATCCCTGCAAGATAACGACACCTTCATCGGCCGCCACATCGGGCCTGATGAGCAGCAGACCCGGACCATGCTGGCCGCACTCGGTTATGGCTCTTTGAGCGAACTGACGCGCGCCACCGTGCCTGGCAGCATTGCGCTGAACCGTCCGCTGGCGCTCGCCGAACCACGCAGCGAACAACAGGCACTGGATCGCCTCAAACAACTTGCGCAGCAAAATGTCCTGCACCGATCCTATATCGGTCTGGGCTATTACGACACGGTGACGCCACCGGTCATTTTGCGCAATGTGCTTGAGAACCCGGGCTGGTACACGGCATACACGCCCTACCAGCCCGAGATTTCCCAGGGGCGTCTGGAAACCCTGCTGACATACCAGCAGATGGTGCTGGACCTGACCGGCATGGAGCTGGCCAATGCATCGCTGCTGGACGAAGCCACTGCCGCAGCAGAGGCCATGGCGCTCGCCAAACGGGTCAGCAAGGCACGCAGCGCCAACGCATTTTTTGTGGACCAGCGCTGTCTGCCGCAGACCATTGATGTCATCCGCACCCGCGCCGACAGTTTTGGTTTTGAGCTGATTGTCGGTCCGGCAAAAGAGGCAGCTTCGCACCCGGTATTCGGTGCCATCCTGCAATACCCGGATGCTGATGGTCACATTGAAGATCTCACGGACATCATCAAGGCGCTGCAGGCTGACCAGGCCATCGCCTGCGTTGCTGCCGACCTGATGAGTATGGCGCTGCTGACGGCACCCGGGGAAATGGGTGCAGACGTTGTTGTCGGCAACACTCAGCGCTTTGGCGTTCCCATGGGTTTTGGCGGCCCGCACGCCGCCTATTTTGCCACCCGGGATGAATACAAACGCGCCGTACCCGGCCGTATTATCGGCGTTTCCATCGATACCCGCGGCAAGCAGGCCTATCGCATGTCCCTGCAGACCCGGGAGCAGCATATCCGCCGTGAAAAAGCCAACAGCAACATCTGCACAGCCCAGGTACTGTTGGCCAATATCGCTGCCATGTATGCCATGTACCATGGTCCCGAAGGTGTGCGTCGCATCGCGCTGCGCATTCATCGCCTGACCCGGATTCTGGCAAGCGGCCTCTACAAAAAAGGCATCAAAGGCAACACCAGCTTCTTTGATACGCTGACCCTCGAGTTGTCAGCCGATCAGCGCAGCGCCGTGCTTGCGCGCGCAGCCGAACACGGCATCAATCTGCGCACACAAACCGGCGATGCCACCGTTGGCATCAGCCTGGACGAATGCACAACAGTCAGTGACATTGAAGTGCTGTGGCAGGTGATATTGGGCGCCGATGCTGCCGACCTGAGCACTGAGGCAGTCGATGCGGAGTTGAGTGAGCACAACAAGCTGGGCATTCCGGCGGCGCTGCAACGACAATCCTCCTATCTGCAACACCCGATTTTTAATCGTTATCACAACGAAACCGACATGCTGCGCTACCTCAAGCGTATGGAGAACCGCGACCTGTCATTGGCACACGCCATGATTCCCCTGGGCTCGTGTACCATGAAACTGAACGCCACCGCAGAGATGCTGCCCATAACCTGGCCAGCGTTCAGCAAACCGCACCCGTTTGTGCCCCGTGAACAGGTCACCGGTTACGTACAGATGATCCAGGAACTGGAAGCCATGCTGGCCGAGATCTGCGGCTTTGATGCCGTCAGCATGCAGCCCAACTCGGGCGCGCAGGGTGAGTATGCCGGCCTGCTTGCAATTCGCAAGTATCTGGACAGCAAAGGCGAAACACAGCGCAACGTGTGCCTGATCCCAAGCTCGGCGCACGGCACCAACCCGGCCAGTGCACAAATGCTGAGCATGAAGGTCGTGGTGGTCGCCTGCGACAGCAAAGGTAATATCGACGTTGAGGATCTGCGTGCCAAAGCGGAGAAACACAAAGATACGCTGGCCGCGCTGATGATTACCTACCCGTCTACCCACGGCGTCTTTGAAGAAGCCGTGCGCGAGATCTGTCAGATCGTGCATGACCACGGCGGCCAGGTCTATATGGACGGTGCCAATCTCAATGCCCAGGTGGGTGTATCCCGGCCTGGCGACATCGGTGCCGACGTTTCACACGTCAACCTGCACAAGACTTTCTGTATTCCGCATGGCGGCGGCGGCCCGGGCATGGGTCCGATCGGGATAAAACAACATCTGGCGCCTTTTGTATCAAACCACGCTGTGGTCAAACTCGACGGCCCGCAGGCAGGCAACAGTGCCGTGTCCGCCGCACCCTGGGGCAGCGCCAGCATTCTGCCAATCTCCTGGATGTATATCAGCATGATGGGCGCGGCCGGTCTGCTGAAAGCAACCCAGGTTGCCATCCTCAGCGCCAATTACATCGCACACCGGCTCGACGGGCATTATCCGGTTCTGTACACCGGACAGAATGGCCGGGTCGCTCACGAATGCATCATTGATCTCCGGCCGTTAAAGGCAGCGTCCGGCATCACGGAAGAAGACATTGCCAAACGCCTGATGGACTACGGCTTCCATGCACCAACGATGTCATTCCCGGTGCCCGGCACGCTGATGATCGAACCCACTGAAAGCGAACCACTGGAAGAGGTTGACCGTTTCATTGAGGCCATGATCTCGATTCGCCGGGAAATCGCGCGGGTTGAATCCGGGGAACTGGACGCGGACAATAACATGCTCAAGCACGCGCCCCATACCCTGGCCGACATCATGGATGAGAGCTGGGAGCGGCCCTACAGCAAACAGGAAGCTGCGTTCCCGGCCGAAGGTCTGCGCGACAACAAGTTCTGGCCTGCGGTCAATCGCATCGACAATGTGTACGGCGACCGCAATCTGTTCTGTGCCTGCCCGGCCATGGAGTCTTATACCTGACGCGCAGCGCGTGCCGACAGGTTATTTTCAGAGGTTTTATATGGGCCTGACAATGAGGCAACGGATTGCGCAGTGGATTGACAGCCCGATGGTGCAGAATTTCATCATCGGCATCATCATCTTTAACGCCATTACGCTTGGACTGGAAACATCGACCACCATGATGCGGGTTGCCGGTGGTGCTCTGCGCGCAATCGAGCAGATTGTGTTGGTGATCTTTGTTATCGAGATCGCACTCAAGCTGTTTGCGCAGGGCCCACGCTTTTTCCGCAGTGGCTGGAATGTATTCGATTTTGTCATTGTCGGCATTGCGCTGGTGCCGGCCTCAGGCCCGTTCGCCATTCTGCGTGCTTTGCGCATTCTGCGGGTACTGCGCCTGCTGACCAAAATCAAACGCCTGCGCATGATCATCGAATCTTTGCTGGCGGCCTTGCCCAGCATCGGCTGGATCGTGTTTTTACTGGGCATGGTGTTTTATATTTTTGCTGTCATGGGTACGCAGCTATTCTCGGGTGCCTTCCCCGATGACTTCGGCACCCTGGGCCGTACCCTGTACACGCTGTTCCAGGTAATGACCCTGGAAAGCTGGTCAGAGGGCGTATCCCGTCCGGTGATGGCGGTCTATCCCTACGCCTGGGTGTATTTCATCAGTTTTGTTCTGGTGACGGCATTTGTGGTGCTGAACCTGTTTATCGGTATCATCGTCAGTACCATGCAGGAGCGTCACTTCGAAGATGAATCTCTGCGCCAGGCGGAGCAGGACCAGCGTGCCCACAATGAACGTGAAGAGATGCTGCGCCTGATCCGGGAGCTGAACGACAAAGTGGATCGTTTGCAGCGCTGAACGGGTACTTCCTGACACCGGTTTTACCGGCTGCCAACGCTTAACCGGTTTAAAGCCACACCGGTCTTAGAGGAAACCATCCGGCATTTTTGCCTTGCTGCGGGCATCGTCCTTGCTCACCATGCCCGCCTGCACAAGCTCTTTGAGATGCTGATCCAGTGTCCGCATACCCGTATTGGAGCCGGTCTGAATCGCCGAGTACATCTGCGCCACCTTGTCTTCCCGGATCAGGTTACGGATAGCCGGGGTACCCATCATGATTTCAAAAGCAGCCACCCGGCCACCACCAACCTTTTTCAGCAATGCCTGTGACACCACAGCCTGCAATGATTCCGACAACATGGATCGCACCATGCTTTTTTCGCCAGCCGGAAATACATCTATCATCCGGTCAATCGTTTTTGCTGCCGATGTGGTGTGTAGCGTAGCAAATACCAGGTGCCCGGTTTCGGCGGCGGTCAGCGCCAGACGGATAGTTTCCAGGTCACGCAGTTCACCGACCAGAATGATGTCCGGATCTTCGCGCAGCGCCGACCGCAGCGCCTCGTTGAAACCCTTGGTATCCCGGTGCACTTCGCGCTGATTCACCAGACACTTCTTGCTCTTGTGGACAAATTCGATCGGGTCTTCAATCGTCAGAATATGTTCGTAACGAGTGTCGTTGATGTAATCCATCATTGCTGCCAGCGTGGTACTTTTACCCGAGCCCGTGGGCCCGGTCACCACGACGAGGCCACGCGGAAAGCTGGCGATCTGCTCAAACACCTTGCCCATGGCCAGTTGCTCCATCGTCATCACCTCGGCCGGAATGGTGCGGAAGACCGCCGCCGCGCCACGGTTCTGATTAAAGGCATTCACACGGAAGCGCGCCAGACCCGGCATTTCAAAGGAAAAATCGGTCTCGAAAAACTCTTCGAAATCCTTGCGCTGTTTGTCCGTCATGATTTCATATATCAGTGCATGCACGGTCTTGTGATCCAGCTCGGGCCCGTCGATGCGCCTGATGTCACCGTCAACCCGGATCACTGGTGGCATACCCGCCGTCAAATGCAGGTCTGAAGCACCGTTTTGTACGGCAAAAGTCAGTAACTTGCTGATATCCATAGCCACACTCTTTTTTAATATTTGATATTTGCTATTTGTTATTCGCTGTTCGTTCTGAATTGTCGGGCCAACCTTAACCCTTTCACCCAACTATAGCATCCCGGTGCCTGATGACTTCACCGCAAACCAAAAAATTTTCTCATTTTGTGCCAGCAGGGAATAAATCGGTCACTGACATCGTTAAAGGGGTGTCAATCACGAAAAAGGAGATTTTGACAATGGCCAGGATCACAGTTTCAAAGATATTCAAACCATCCATGCTCGCCCTTGCTTGCGCAATGACTATTTCACCGTTGTCGTATGCTCAGGACGAGACCGCCGGCGATACCGACGTGCAGGTCCAGACCAGCGTGTCTGCTGATGTCGAAACCAGCACCAGCATCGCCGCAGAAACCGGTGTTAACGACAACGTTGATGCGTCGATGCAAGAAGATGTCAATGCAGAGGCGGGCGCAGAAGAGGACATCGATCTCAGTCTGTCCGTATCCAACGCGGTTGCCCGGGCTCGTGAAAACGGCGAATCGGTGTCAGAAGCGGCTATCTCTGCTGCGGCTGAAGCTGGTGCCGGCGCTGGCACGGCTGTCGCCCTGGCTGTGCAACGGGCGCGCGAGAATGGCGAATCCGTGGCTGATGCCGCCATTGCCGCCAGCGCTGAATTTTCAGCCCGGGCGCGAAGTGAGGCACGGCAAGGGGTCGCTGAAGTTCAAGGCACTGCCCGGCTGACAGGACGTGTTGCCGCCGATGCAGCACGCGACGCACGCAGCGCCGTTCAGGATAGTGCCCAGGAAACTGTCGGCGCGGAAACCCGGCAGGAACTTCGTGGGGACATTGGCGCTGCCATCAGCGGCGAGGTGACATCAGAAACTGCTCGCACCGTGCGCGACAGTGTTCGTGCAGACGTTGAAGGCAATGTCAGCCAGCAGGTGCGCAGTGAAGTCAGCGGCAACGTGCAGGGAAGTGCACGGGAAAGTGTGCGTGAAAATGTACGCGACACTGTTCGCGACGATGTACGCGGTAACGTAAACTCTGCGGTAGGTGCAGAGGTCGCCGGCGAGGTCAGCAACTCTGTGCGTCAGAATATACGCAACGGCATCACCGGCCAGTAATGGCTGCCGTGCTGCAAGCTGCATCGCCGCTTCAATACAAGGCCGGAATCACACGATTCCGGCCTTTTACAGCAACAACACATATCAGGGGAAGGATATGAAAACCAGACCACGGCAATTCTCTGCCATAACGCCATGCCACAGCGCCACCGCGCTGCTACTGTTGGCAACGAGCATTGGCTCCGGTATCGCAGCGGCACAGACGGACGAGGCGTTCACCTTGTCCGGCTCACTGGAAGCCGGTGCCGAATACAACAGCAACGTCAGCGTAAGCGAACTGGAAAGTGCCACCGGCGAATCTGACACGGCAGGCAACCTGGATGCAGGCATCGACGCCAACTGGCAAGCCTCCGACAGATTGTCCGTAGATGCCGGCTACAGCTACAGCGCCGAGCGCTATCAGGACTTCGACGCCTTCGATCTGGATCTGCATCTACTCTACGGCGACGTCAGCTATGAGTTTGACCAGCTCAGCATCGGCAGCAATTACTATCTTGCCGATGCCCAGCTGGGCGGAGATGATTTCCTGACGCTGAAACAATATTCGTTTTACGCTGGCAAACTGTTAGCCGACCAATGGTTTCTGCGCGGCGCACTGAATTTTGCCGACAAATCATTCGACGACTTTGCCCAACGCAACGCCGACACTGAGGGCCTGAGCCTGGACGCATTCTGGTTCTTCAACCAGGGTCGCAGCACCCTGGTGTTTGGCTTTTCCCATGACGACGAGCAAACGCAGGACCCAGCTTTCTCTTACGCTGCCGATACACTGAGACTGCGCTACACCAACCGTTTCAGCCTGCTGGGCAATGACACCGAGTTCCGTTTGGGCACCCGCTTTCAGGACAGAAATTACCAGGCCGCTACACCCGGGCTGGGGGCCCGGCGCAATGACCGACAGCACGTCACCGACGCCCGCCTGGAAATGTCACTGACAGACTACCTGGCAGTTGCCACACAGATAGAGCGTGGTGACTATCAATCCAATCTGAGCAGCGCAGACTACACCGAGAATCGTGCCTCGGTATCATTAAAACTGACGTTCTAGAACCAGATGTTCTGATCAAGGGTGAAGCAGGCCATGGCCGAATACCGGGTCATGACCTGTGGCACCCAGGTCCGACGCCTGATTTATCAATGCCTCCCTGGCAGCGGAAACACGTTGCGAATCATTGGCCAGTGCACAGGCAAAAAAAGCACTGACGATCGGCGCCGCCATCGACGTGCCTGACTCGCGACCAAAACCGCCGTCGCCACGCGCCGTCGGCACCGAGACACCCAACGCGGTAAAATCCAGGTGTTTGCCCTGAGCAGCCCAACGATACACAGTACGATCATCAGCGACAGCACTCGTTGCAACGACACCCTCGTAGGCTGCCGGATACAATAACCCGGCATGCGGCCCTTCGTTACCAGCCGCTGCTACAATGATTTTATCCTGCGCCAATACTGTCGCCACGGCTCGCTCCAGCAAGCGGTTGGCCGGCCCGGTCAAACTCATGTTTATCACGCGAATATCGTCTTGCGCCAACATCCAGCTGATAGCCTCCAGCAAATGCATGACGGTTGCACCTTGATGATAGGCATCCTGTGAGTACACAACACTGGCATTGTAAAGCGTGGCGTTTGGCAGCAAAGGCGCCAGGTCATAGCCATGTTCCTGACCTCGCCCGATCAATACACCGGCTACCGCTGTACCATGCCCCGAGTGCCTGTCGACCCTGTCCTGCACAAACTCCCGACTGACAAATCCGGAGGTGCTGCCGGTCGGTCTTGCAAATGCAGGGTGATCAATGTTGATCATGGAGTCGATGACGCCGACAGATACAGCATCTTCACACACCGCATTCATCGGCAATGGCAGAGGGGACTTGCCGTCACCGCTATCAGGGCTTGTATCCAGCGCGGCAGATTGTGCAGAATAAACATGGTTGCGATCAATCAGGTCACGCAGGTCGTCAGGCACCAGTTCAAGAATCTGATCGTCGGCGTCCAGATCTGGCGGGACACGAAATTGCAGCAGATAACTTTCTTCAGCAAAGTTGCTGGTCTGCGCCAGGTACTGCATCAGCGCCGGTGCTTCGTTGATCAACCGTGTCCGCTGGGGGCCGGTCAACAGCATGACCCATTCGCGCTCCAGGACACGAATATTCGGCTCGATGGCGATCTCTACGAAGACCTCACCACCGTCTTCATCAGCAATGGGCAAACGGTCAGGCAGATTTGCCATCGGGCTGGGTCCGGGGATGCGATCCAGCGCCTGACGAGCGGCATCCGGCAACCTCAGCGCATCGGCAGCGGCGTTGCTGCCGGATCCCTGATCCGGCCTCTGCGACACGCGCTCAAGCTGACCCTGGGTACGCTCCAGCAGTTGCTCCTGCACTCGCGCTGCCTGCCCCCCGCGGACCCGCTCCTGAGCCTGATTCTGTGCCGACCCGGCCTGTCCCTGAACCCGATCGATGGCCTGATCCAGCACCCGGTCAACGGCCTGCTCCTGTGTTCGTTCCGCCGCCTGTTGCTGGCTGCGTTCGGCCGCCTGATCCTGAGCCCGACCAACCGCGCGCTCCACCACCTGATCCGCAACCTGCTCGGCTGTCTGCTCCTGTACGCGACCAGCAGCCTGTTCCTGCACACGGTCCCGGGCCTGCTCCTGAGCGCGCTCGACAGCTCTTTCCTGAGCCTGTTCCGCCTGACGTTCCACCGCATTCTGCACGGCATTTGTCACCGGCTGGGCGGCTGCCACAGCAGACCCGACCAGCAGGCTGGCGCTGAAATTTATAACAAGACCTCTGAATCGCATCGGCTTCCCTGAAAATCAATAACTTATACTTACTTTAACGCAGCAGCAGCAAAAAAAATCCCGCCCCTCGGGAATAAATTAAATTACCATCCGTCAACAGGTTAAGAAAGCAGAAAAGCAAGGCGCTTATGAATGACCAGCTGATGGACATATTGCCCGGACTCAGACGATTCGCCTGGTCGCTGACCCAGTCAGTGCACGATGCAGACGATTTATTGCAGGCAACCGTGGAACGCCTCCTCAAAAAAGGCGTACCTGACGGCGTGGAAGTCGCCAAATGGGCATTCACCATATGTCGCAATCTGTGGATAGACGAATACCGGTCGCGGCGCGTGCGGAAAAGCACGGACATCGACACCGACCTGATCGACGCCGGACAGGTTGATGGTGAAAACGACATACAAGCACAAATGCAATTGCGTCAGGTATTGCAGATCATGCAACAGCTACCTGAGGAACAACGCCTGACACTGACCATGGTTTCGATACAGGGCATGTCTTACATGGATGTTGCGCAGGCACTGGAGATCCCGGTTGGCACGGTCATGAGTCGCCTGGCCAGAGCCCGCAGCAAGCTGTCTGAACTGGTGAAAACCTAGCGTAACCGATTTCCGGCCTCAGGGCTGATGGAGCGATGTGATGAACATAAGTGATGAAAAACTGGGAGCGTTTCTGGATCAGGAACTACCGGAACGGGACATGGAAGCGATCCGCGATGCCATTCAGGACGATGCCGCGCTGGCTGAGCGTCTGGCTGTGCTGGCCAGCGCCGATGCTCTGCTGAAGCGGCATGCGGCCGCCCTGGATGCACGACCGATGCCGGACGCAGTGATGAAACTGCTGCAGCCTGAAAGCACGAAAAATCACGTCGACCAGGCAGCAACAACAGACAATGTCGTCCAGCTGTCGCGCTGGCAAAAAACGCGGCGACAAGCCGGCGGCTGGATCCGTCAGCATGCCGCACTGGCAGCCGGCATTGCGCTGGTCGTCGGATTCATCGGCGGTCAGTTTCTGGACCCGGAAGCCGCCCGCACGCCCGCGACAACAATGCTGGCAAACAACCTGGATGCCACTGTCAGCGATGCACTGGATAATTCACCCAGCGGCGAAACCATCGCTGTATATGACAACGCCAGCCTGCTGAGTCGCTTCAGTTTTGTCGACCAGCAGGCGCGGCATTGCCGACAATTCGTTTTGGAAAGCACTAACAGCACCAGTGAAAATGTCGCCTGTCGCGTCAGTAGCGGCTGGGAACTGGTTGCCAGTGCTCAGGCCACACGTATTTATACCGGAGACTACCAGACTGCCAGTGACAGCTCATTGCTCGACAGCACACTCGACGCCATGATGGCGGGAGCTGCCCTGAGCCTGGAAGAAGAAAACGCATTGATTCAGAACCAATGGCAGTAAGGTAACGGCACCGGTCATTGTTGGTACCCTGATACACGAGCAAAAAGGAGACATCACATGAATAATGTCAACGCAGGCAGCACTTTGGGCAGCACCTTTAGTAACATCTTTGGCAACACCTTTAGCAACACCGTAAGCAAGATCCGGGCAACCCGGTCGGCGCTCACAACAATTGTCGTGCTGGCTGTCAGCCTGCTGACCGCATGCGCATCGCAACCAGACTACCGGGCAGCCGATGGCCGTGGTTATGGTTACACTGATCAGCAGTTGAGTGGTGACCAGTATCGCATCAACTTCAAGGCCCGTGGTGACAACACTGGCCTCGCCATGGACTATGCCATGTTGCGCGCCAGTGAATTGACCATGGAAAACGGATACGACTGGTTTGATATTGCCAGTCGCGACACGCTGGTAGACCGTGAACGCATTGAACCGGGCATGTCCGCCGGGGTTGGCGCCACATACACCACCGTGCAGGACTGCGGGCTGCTCACCTGCCGCACCTATCAGCGCCCGAACCAGCAATACCACACGGGAATGTATCTGGGCGACGAGCGCAGTGAAGTAGAAGTCATCATGGAGATCCGCATGGGCACAGGCATACGACCAAGCGGTGAGCAGATCTACGACGCGCGCGAAGTCTACGAAAACCTCAAACCGACAGCATCATAGCAGCGACCGGCCATGATATGATTGACGATGTTGCCAACAAAGCAGACAGATCATGACCGGATCCTCGCACAACAGTCGTATCGCGGATAATTACCAGCACCTCCTTGCGCGCATCCGGGAGCAGGAAACCCGACACCAGCGCACGCCCGACAGCGTGCTGCTACTGGCGGTCAGCAAAACCCAGGGCGCTGACAAAGTACGCGAAGCCCATGCCGCCGGTGCGCGTCACTTTGGTGAAAACTACGTGCAGGAGGCGCTGGACAAGATCACAGTGCTGGCTCAGCCGCCGCAGGCCCTGGACAACATCACCTGGCATTTCATCGGGCCGATTCAGTCCAACAAAACCCGGGATATAGCCGGTGCATTCGACTGGGTACATAGCGTTGACCGGCAGAAAATAGCACAGCGCCTGAATGATCAGCGCCCCGATCATCTGCCTGCGTTAAACGTATGTGTACAGGTGAACCTGTCAAACGAAGACAGCAAATCCGGTGTGACCCTGAATGAAGCGGTGACGCTTTGCACCAGCATCATCAATCTGCCGCGTTTGCGATTGCGCGGCCTGATGGCAATTCCGGCACCCGGCACTGACTACCAGCAACAACGTGCCGCTTTTCATCCGCTGGCCGAGCTGTTCGAGTCCCTGCAACAGCAATATCCGTCGATGGATACTCTCTCCATCGGCATGAGCGATGATTTTGAAGCAGCCATCGCTGAAGGCTCCACCATGATCCGCATCGGTACCGCCATCTTCGGCGCTCGCGCCTGACAGACAGCGCGATATCAGGCTGCCTTGGACAAACGGACAAGATCAACCAGATCACTGACCGTCTCGACCTGAAACAGGGCATGTTCGGGTATCTCGATGCCGAAATGGACTTCGATTTCAAACACAATCTGTATCATTTTCAGAGAATCTATCATCAGGGATTTCACCGTTGTATCCGCCGCGATTGAACATGCTACCGACTTCGGCTCCAGACACTCGCGCACTATAGCGATGATCTGACTATCCATAACTTGCCTTTCCATAACCTGTCCCTCCATGACACACTACCTCCAACCATTCTTAACCATTTCCGACAAAACACGACCAACCTTGCATCAATCTGCGTTGTTATTTCCCCCGCACCGGCAACAGACGCAACATAAGCGATCCATCTTCCAGCAAGACTGCGCATGCTTTTCTGAGCACCATGCCGCTGACAGACAAGGGCAAGCTGCCCGGCCTGAGCAACAAAACACGATCCAGCTCACACCCGGTTTCAGCCAATACCCTCTCCATCACCTTACTGACCACTCCCTGCCAGCTTTCCGCCAGCTGTCTGGTCGCACATTCCGCCAGCAGCACGGTTTGCCTGCTGTCTTCCGCGTGCAGCACCACGCAACGACTCAAACCTCGCGCCCCGAATACCTGTAGCACAAACGACTCGATATCCTCAGCCTGGAAATCGAATCCATTTTGTGAGAAGCGATGCCGGCATCTGCCCCGGCAGTACAATTCATTATCGCTTTGCAGCAAACGATCACCCGTATCAAACAAGGCCAGGAGACCGGGATCCGGCACCCCCAGGGATAGATAGGCAATGCCATCGATGTCACAGGATTTGAACCCCCGGCGCCCGGAAATAAAACTACAGACAGCAGACAGGCCGTAACATGAAAACAGTTTTTCCGCTGACATTCCGTTACGTTGATACCGTTCAATAAAATGCAAAACACTACCGGGTGCAACATGGTCACCACCCACACAGACTGACCGTAGCGCTGACAGGTCCGGCTCGAAATCGGATCGGTTTCTCCCGTCATGAGCGGCCAGCGACAGCACCGCCGGTGGCGCACTGATAATTGTGCAGCCAAGACGCGAGGCCGCCTGCAACCAGGGCCGGGCGTCATCCAGGGCCTGCCTGAGCGGCAAAAAATATGAGCGAAGCCCCAGCCGAACGGGCAAAAGCACATGCAGAAGAAGCGCCATGCCATCGGCCAGGTCCAGAGATGTCAACAGACTGTCGGTCGAACCCGGACCAAGTGCCTGTATCAATCTGTCGACACTGGTCAGCAGATGACTATGTGACAACGCGACCGGCGCCAGCGGCTCATCACTGAGCAGACCCGGGTAGATAAGCGCCACATCGGTCGCCAGGAGCTGTGGCCGGCACCAGTCAGTCGCGGGCAACGGGTCGCTTGCCAGGTAAAGCAGGTTCTGGTGTTGTGTGTCAGAAAGCATGGCTGGCCTGAGCCGGCCTGATCTCAGGTTCTCCAGCGTTTTCTTTGGCCCAAGTACAGCCTCCACGCCGGTGTCAGCAATAATGTCGGCGATATTTGCCATGCCCAGTCTGCGACTGAAGGTGACCGGCACCGGCACGCAACCTGCCAGCATCACACCAAAAAGAGATTCCAGAAATGCCGGGCCATGCGGGCTCAGTACCAGGACCGGTTTCCCCGCCAGCACCTGTCCCTGAAGCAGGCCTGCTATTTGTGTTGCCTTACGCAACAGATCACTGCTGGTCAGCACCGCAACGCTTTTCTGCGCAGCATCAAGGAAGGTATACAGCGGGAGAGCAGGGTGCTCCCGGGCGAGATTTTCAAGCAGTGTTACGATGTGGTTCCGGTGGTGCGTCGAACTCATGCCGTCTCCATGGCATTCAGGGCTTTCTGTCAAGATCTTCGTTCAGGGCCTGCTTTCAGGGCTTTCATTCAAGGCCGGACAAATTTAAATGATCGTTTATGTTTGTGTCACATTATCAGTTTAGTTCACAGATCTACCCGCTTCCACTTTTTATGCCATAATCGGACACGGTGCACATCAGCACCGGACGAGAAGGCGTATATAAAGACGTATATAAAAAGGAGCCGCATGAAAAAGCTAATTGCCACTGTCATCATCGTGTTCGCCATCGCTTATGCGTTCGCCAGCGGCATCACGCCATCCTATGTATTCAATGCACCCGGTGTGGCATCGGGCATAGGCGCCAAGCTATTGTGCAGCTCGCGCTACGTCAGCGGGCTGTCGCCGGAGCAGTCATTTGATGACCTGGTCCAGTACTCGTCGATATTGCAGTACCTGGACGTTGACTACGATGATGACAACCGTGTTGTCACGACCTCGCTGTTCGGTCTGGCGCCGAGCACGGCAAGCCATCAACCCGGGCTCGGTTGTTATACCGAATATGACGGCTTTGCTGCCCGTGCCAGCGCAGAGCTGCAGCCCATGCCTGTGTTCAGCAGCCGCTGGCCACATGGCACACGGGTGGAGACGATTGACAACGATATACAGGCCCGGATCGATACCATGGTGAGTCAGGACAACGGTCAGGGCTTTAACACGCGGGCACTGCTTGTGGTCAAAAACGGCAATATCGTGGCCGAGAGCTATGCCCAGGGCGCCGGACCGGAAACCCCACTGCTGGGCTGGTCCATGGCCAAGAGCCTGATCTCGGTGATGCTGGGCAATCTTGAATACCGGGGCATGCTCGACGTGGACGAGACACCGGGTTTTGCCAGCTGGCAGGCGGATGAACGCGCTGATATTCGCATTCGTGATTTGCTGACCATGACCGACGGCCTGGATTTTTCTGAGCAGTACAATCCCGGCGATGATGCCACCGCCATGCTGTTTACCGAGCCCTCGGCATCCGGTTACGCCATCGCCAGGCCCGCATTGCATGCGCCGGGCACCCGGTTTAACTACAGTTCCGGCAGCGCCAATATCCTGTCCCGAATCTACTTTGAGCGCACTGGCGGCAGCCTTGCCGCGAGCATGGCTGATTACCGGCGCCACATCGCCGGACCACTGAGTTTCCAGCATGCCGTGTTTGAACCTGATGCCCACGGCGTATTGGTCGGCAGTTCCTATCTTTACGCGTCGGCCCGTGACTGGGCGCGACTGGGGCAGATGATGTTGCAGGGGGGTGTGCTCAATGGCAAGCGTATCGTCAGCGAAGCATGGGTGCAGCGATCAACCCAGGCTGCTAACAGTTCGGCTAACCACCAGGCCTATGGTTATCAGTGGTGGCTCAATACCGGCAACGCAGCACCGCGCTGGCCGGATCTGCCCGCCGATGCCTATGCTGCGCAAGGCAATCGACAGCAGAGCCTGACCGTGATTCCGTCGGAAGATCTGGTGATTGTCAGACTGGGCTGGACCTCAGGCCGGTATCCTGCCAATGAGCGTTTCGCAGAAATAGTCGAGGCGCTGCGCTAGCGCCCCGGCTCTTCACTGATGCGCCAACGGCCTTACTTGGTCAGGCAGAACACGGCCAGTTTGTTGCCATCCAGGTCGCGGAAATAACCGGCGTAGAAACCATCGTCGCCGCGCGGACCGGCAGCGCCTTCGTCCTTTGCATTAAGCGCCAGTGCTTTTTTATACACACGGTCCACAGTCTCCGGGCTGTCAGCAGCCAGCGCCACCATAACACCATTGCCCACGGTCGCGGCGTTGCCATCATATGGCTTGATGACGGATATCATGGGCTGCCCCGGCTTATTGCCCCAGGCAATAAAATTGTCCATTTCCATGAACCGCTTGCCGCCCAGTTCCGCCAGCAAGGCATCGTAAAATGCTGCCGCACGCGGAATGTCGTTGCTCCCTACGCTTACATATCCAATCATGATTTAACCCCGAGTCTGTTGTTTTAGAGACAAACCGCAATGCGCGCAATCGCGCCGGAACGGATTGAGAAAGTACTTTTTCACAAAAAACTGTTCATGGCAATCAGGGCAGCGACGTACCGACATGTTGATACCAAAGCCGGCATACAACGCCATATAGGCCAGCATTAACCAGGTAATATCCTGGCCTTGCCCGACCAGGCGCCCGACGGCGTAGACATAAACAGGAAAGGTCAGAAAACAGACCATCAAGCGGTTTTTCGATGTGCGGATTTTACGCAGGGCTTCGCTGTAAGCATCCTCGGAAGGGGCCGTCATAATGCATGCTCTTGACTGTGAATTATGGCTGCTACCCTACCATGAAGCGGCATTGCATGCATCGCCGGTTCATGTACTGCCGGTTCATGTACTGTCAGCTCACGCATTATCAGCAACAAAACTGATCACCTCGCGGATATGTCCGGCACCGGCCGCCAGCATCACCAGACGGTCGAAGCCCAGCGCGACACCGGCGCTGGGTGGCAGGCCATGAGCCAGTGCCGCCAGCAAGCGGGTGTCCGCCGCACGTACCGGTAATCCTGCGCGCTGTCGCTGCCGGTTATCCGCGTCAAAACGGCGCGATTGCTCAGTGTTGTCGGTCAGCTCAAGATAACCGTTGGCCAGCTCCATGCCGCCGACAAACAGTTCGAAGCGGCGGGCCACAGCACCCCCTTCATCATCCTGAGTGACCTGGGCCAATGCTGCCTGGCTGGCAGGGAATTCAGTGACAAAAACCGGTTCTCTCAACCGGGGCTCAATTGCCAACGACATTAACAGATGCAGCGTATCATCACGGCTCAAGGCCATCTCACCCACATCTGTATATTGTTCAACGCAGGCAAGCAGCTCTTTGTCACTGGCGAATAAAAGGTCCAGCGCCAGCGTTCGACGGAACAATTCGCGATAGGGAATCCGGGGGATTGTAGCCTGCCCTGCGAACACGTCCGATGGCAGGCAGGCTCTGGTCAGGGCTTCCACCTCATCCATCAGGCGGTGATCATCAAACCCCGGACGGTACCATTCCAGCATGGTGAACTCCGGGTTGTGGCGCTGACCGGTTTCATCCTGACGAAACGTTTTGCACAGTTGATAGATGGGCCCGCTGCCCGCCGCCAACAGACGCTTCATGGCAAATTCAGGCGAGGTGTGCAGAAAGCGCAGGTCTCCCGGCGTCAGCTCCAGCGCCAGTGCTTCCAGGTGGGGATCCGTGCCGGTCGCCTGGCACAAAAGCGGGGTCTCAACTTCGAGCACGTCGCGGTCGGTAAAAAACTGCCTGACTTGCGCCAGCATGCCGGCACGCAGACGCAGATTCGCCAGTGAGGCATCGGGCCTCCATTGTATGTCATCGGCCATACTCGATTCCTGCCTGGCGCTAGCCTGCCTGCATGCGTAACTCTACCTGACCCGGTTCTGATACTCACCCGTGCGCGTATCAACGCGCAGCACATCCCCGATATTAACGAACAGTGGCACCTTGACCACTGCGCCCGAGGCCAGCGTTGCGGGCTTGCTGCCGCCCTGCGCAGTATCACCTTTCAGGCCCGGATCGGTCTCCACCACCTCGATCTCAACAAAATTCGGTGGCGTCACGCTGATCGGGCTACCGTTGTAGAGCGTGACCACATACACGTCCTCTTCTTTCAGCCAGTTCAGGGCATCAGCAACGGCAGCCTTGTCGGCGGGAAACTGCTCAAAACTGCCGTCGGTTTTCATGAAATGCCAGAACTCGGCATCGCTGTACAGGTATGACATGTCGGTTTCCATGACATCGGCCGCTTCCAGCGATTCACCGGATTTGAAGGTGCGTTCCCAGACCCGGCCATTGAGCAGATTACGCAACTTGACGCGGTTGAAGGCCTGGCCCTTGCCGGGTTTGACAAACTCGTTGTCCAGAATGCTACAGGGATCGCCATCCAGTAACACTTTCAGGCCCGGTTTGAATTCGTTAGTGGAAAATGTTGCCATTGTGCCCTCTCAATTTAATGCCTGTTTGTTTATTGCCTTGGTAATGCCATGCCGCGGGTTTAACATGGCCGCCATGATATATGCCTGTATTAATTTTCAGGATTAACCCCGAAGCGAAGATGTGTTTACGATGTTGTCTCCAGTACTGACTCAGCGCCAACCCGATGACAGCGCTCAGCGCTGGCAGCAGGAGCTGTCAAACCTGATCACAGACCCGACGGAGTTGCTGCAACTGCTGGGCCTGAACCCGGATGACTTTGACATACCTGCCGATGTATTGCAGGCCTTTCCGCTCAAAGTGCCCCGGCCCTTTGTCGCCAGAATGCAGCATGGCAATGCCCGCGATCCGCTGTTGATGCAGGTGCTGCCTTCAGTCCGGGAAGGCGATGATACCCCCGGTTACGGCTTCGATCCACTTTCGGAGGCCGATTTTAACCCTCAACCCGGGGTACTGCACAAATACCAGGGCCGCGTGCTGGTGCTGGCGGCTCCGCACTGCGCCGTGCATTGCCGGTATTGTTTCCGGCGCCACTTCCCCTATCAGGACAAGGTGCCCGGTCGTCAGGTCTGGGAGCAGAGCCTGAACTGGCTCGCCGGGCAGCCTCAGATCAGCGAAGTCATCTACAGCGGCGGCGATCCGCTGGCAGCCAGCGACAAACACCTGGCCTGGCTGACAAATCGTATTTCAGAAATTCCGCATATCGGCCGATTACGTATACATACCCGGACACCGGTGCTGGTGCCCGCGCGCGTGGACAACAATTTGCTGGGCTGGCTTGGTGGCAGCCGATTGCAGAAGGTCATGGTCATTCACTGCAATCATGCCAACGAAATTGATGCTGACGTCATTGCTGCCATGGGCAAATTACGCGATGCCGGTGTGACCCTGCTGAACCAGAGCGTCCTGCTGAAGGGCGTCAATGAGTCAACGCAGGCCCTGGCCGACCTCAGTGAGGCGCTGTTTGCCGCCGGGGTATTGCCGTACTATCTGCATGCACTGGACAAGGTGCAGGGGGTGGCGCATTTTGATATTGATGAGGGGCGCGCCAGAACACTGATAAATGAGCTGAAACAACGGCTTCCGGGTTATCTTGTGCCCCGGCTGGTGAGGGAAATACCCGGCGAAGCGTCTAAAACCGGACTACTATAATCAGAGCTCCATGAATCAGAGCTCCATGAATCAGACAGACAGGAACCAGACAAACAGAAACCGGACAAGCAGAAAGCCAGGAACATATGGATATAACCGTGACACACCAGATACTGGTCAATCATTGCCCGTCAGGCAAAGCCGATAAAGTCATTGGCCTGTTGCGCCGTGCCGGTCTGAACATTCGCACGCGTGAATTCGAGGGCAACCATTTGCCTGACGACGTTCCCGGCTGCGATACGCATGACCTGATTCTGTTATTTGCCGACGTACCAGGCCAGGCCAATGAGGCCCTGCTGAGACAATTACAGACATCCCGCCGCGACATCCCCTGCCTGCTGATCTGCCGCGCGCCTGCACGTTGGCTGCCCATGCTGAATCTGGGCGCAGCAGGCCTTATCAAGGAGTCGCTACTGGACTCGGCCGCCGGGCAGGTCGAATTTGTATATCGCGTCAAGCGCGAGTTGGAACAACTGAAACTGCGCCGCGAATCCAGACGTGCAGCCAGCAGTCTGCGTGAGTTGCACCAGCGTTTACAGGTGTTCATGGACCACACGTCCGACGCCATCGCCTGCCTGCAGGATGGCCTGCATCAATACGCCAATCAGGGCTGGTTAAGCTTTTTTGGCGTCCCATCACAAAACGCGCTGCATACCTTGCCGTTTCTCGACCTGGTGGCAGACGAAGATGTCGAGCGGGTACGAGAGTTTTTGCGGCATCGCGTTGACGCCGGCCAACAGCGTTGCGAGTTTACCGCGCTGCGCCGTGACGGTACTGAGGTGCGGGCAGTGCTGGACAGCTCGGTTATCAGCATCAACGGTGAAAACAGCCTGCAGCTTCTGATTCAGCCCGCCAAGGGCAATACCGTCCACGGCAACAGCATCCGCGACGCCCAGAGCAAAGACATGCAAAGCGGGCTGCTGAACGAATCCGGCATTGGCCGCATGTTGAACCAGGCGATCAGCAGCGCTGTGTATCAGGGCCGCCACAGCGCCGTTATCATGCTCAGCGCCGCACAGTTCGCTGAGATTGCCGTGGTGCTGGGCAAAACTGACATGCACTTGCTGCTCGGCGAAATCGCCGGCATGCTGTCCGCCACATGTCCCGCCCAGTCGATGCTGGGGCGTCTCGACGCCGGTGACTTTATTGTGCTGTTGCCGGATGCCGACACCGAGAGCTGCCAGCAATTGATTGTCAAACTGGAAAGCATACAGGAAGCGATGTCAGCACTCGCGCCGTCGGGTACGCGCCTGCACTTCACTATCGGCGCCGCCATGATCACCGATGAAGCACCGGATGCCGATACCCTGCTGATCCGTGCCCGTCAGCACCAGACACTCAGACAGCATCAGCATGCCGGTGCTTCCGCCGCCGGCGAAAGCGGCGCCACGCTGGAACTGTTGCGGCAATCGCTGCACGATGAATCATTAGTGCTGGTATACCAGCCGACTGTCAGCCTGAAAGCAGATGCCTCCGAGCATTATGAAGTCAGAATAAGACTGCCGTTGGCAGACCGCATCATATATCCGGGCGAATTCCTGGACGCCGCCAATCAGCATGGCTACGGTGAACGCATCGATCGTTATGTTATCAGTCACGCACTGGGCGCCATCGCTCACCACGGCAATGCTCAGCTGCGGCTCACCATCAACCTGACACCTAATTCACTGCTGAGCCAGACCCTGCTGGCCTGGTTGACTCAGGAGCTGCGGCGGCAGCAACAGAGTCCACGGCGGCTCATTTTCCAGATCAGTGAGATGGATATTCTCAGCGCGCCTGACGAGGCCCGCCGTTTTTGTCTGCAGATACGGGATCTCGGGTTTGAACTGGCATTGACGCACTTTGGCTGCAGCCTGGACCCCTTCCGCATCCTGAGTCAGGTGCAGGCTGACTACGTCAAGCTGGACCGATCACTGCTGCAGCACATCGATCTGGACGCCGATCAGCGCGAACGCCTGCATGACGTGGTGAGCACGCTGCATGCCCAGGGTGTCAGGGTCATTGCACCGATGGTAGAAGATATCGAGGTATTGCCCCTGCTGTGGCAGAGCAATGTCAACTTTGTGCAGGGCAATTGTTTGCAGCAACCCGATCAGAGCATGGAGTTCGGACTGTTCCATGAAGAAGAGATCACCCTGGAATCAGTGGGCTGATCTCTTCTTCGGCCTCTTTATTCGGCCACTTTATTCGACCTTTCTATTCGGTCTCTCTATTCAGCCAATTCTACCCGGTCAACATTCTGGAAGCCGCGCGGCAGTTTGTTGCCCCGGCGCCCACGTTCACCATGGTAATGCGCCAGGTCTCCCGCTTTGAGCGTCAAGTGCCTGCGACCGGCATAAACTGTCACGGCGCCATCGGCCGGCAACACCGTCATTGACACCACAAACTCGAGCCGGTCTGCGACCCGGCCCGACGGAATACCAATGATCTTGTTGCCCTTGCCGCGCGCCAGCACCGGCAGCTCGGCAACCGGGAAGCACAACATCCGGCCTTCGTTACTCACCGCCACCAGCAGATCCGACTCCGGGTTCTGAATCAGGCCTGGTGGCAATACTCGTGCGCCTTTAGGCAAGGTCAGCACGGACTTGCCGGCCTTGTTCTTGCCTTGCAGATCACCGACCGTTGCCACAAAACCGTAACCAGCGTCACTGGCCATCAGAATGGGCTGCTTGTCATCTGCAAGCAGAACCCCTTCGAACGAAGCGCCCGATGGCGGCGCCAGGCGTCCCGTCAATGGCTCACCCTGGCCTCGCGCTGATGGTAATGTATGCGTCGGCAGGCTGTATGCCCGCCCGGTGGAATCCAGAAACACCGCCGACTGATTGCTCTTGCCTTTGGCGGCAAACTTGAATCCATCACCGGACTTGTACTGTAAACTTTCCGGGTCAACCTCATGGCCTTTGGCCGAGCGCACCCAGCCGCTTTTTGACACCACCACGGTAACCGGTTCTGATGAAATCAGTTCGATTTCACTGAACGCCTGCGCCTCCGAACGCTGTACCAACGGTGAGCGCCTGTCGTCACCGTATTGTTCTGCATCGGCGGTCAATTCTTTTTTGATCAGGGTTTTTAATTTACGCTCGGAACCCAGCAAACCTTCCAGCATTTCACGTTCTTTCGCCAGCTCATCCTGCTCACCCCGGATTTTCATTTCTTCCAGCTTGGCCAGATGACGCAGTTTCAATTCCAGAATCGATTCCGCCTGCACATCATCCAGACCAAACCGCTCCATCAGCACCGGCTTGGGTTTGTCCTCGGTACGGATGATATGGATGACCTCATCGATATTGAGAAAGGCCACCAGCAGGCCTTCCAGAATATGCAGACGATCCATCACTTTCTGCAGCCGGTATTGCAGACGTCGACGTACCGTTTCCGTCCTGAACGCCAGCCACTCCACCAGCAATTCCCGCAGATTCTTGACCTGCGGACGGCCATTGGTGCCAATCATGTTGAAGTTGACGCGGTAGGACTTCTCCAGATCCGTGGTGGCGAACAGATGCAGCATCAGTTCATCCACATCAATGCGGTTGGAGCGCGGCACAATGACAATACGCGTCGGATTTTCATGGTCAGACTCGTCGCGCAGATCCACTACCATAGGCAGCTTCTTTTTCTGCATCTGCGCGGCAATCTGCTCCAGTACTTTGGCGCCGGACACCTGGTATGGCAATGCGGTGATGACAAAATCGCCGTCTTCCACCTTGTACACCGCGCGCGCCTTCAGCGAACCGCGGCCGGTTTCATACAGCGTGCGCAGATCCGCCTGCGGCGTGATGACTTCAGCCTCAGTCGGGAAATCCGGCCCCTTGACATGCAACATCAGGTCCGCCAGCGTGGCCTTGGGCGAATCCAGCAGATGAATGCAGGCACTGACCACCTCCCGCATATTATGCGGCGGAATATCCGTGGCCATGCCCACCGCAATACCACTGCCACCGTTCAGCAGCACATTGGGCACCCGCGCCGGCAACATGACAGGCTCATCCATGGTGCCGTCAAAATTGGGTTTCCACTCAACCGTACCCTGACCCAGTTCGGCCAGCAGCAACTCGGCGTACTTCTGCAGCTTGGATTCGGTATAACGCATGGCGGCAAAAGACTTGGGATCGTCCGGTGAACCCCAGTTGCCCTGCCCGTCCACCAGCGGATAACGGTAGCTGAAAGGCTGCGCCATCAGCACCATGGCCTCGTAACAGGCCGAATCGCCGTGCGGGTGAAATTTACCAATGACATCACCGATGGTACGCGCTGACTTCTTGAATTTGGACGAGGCCTTCAAGCCCAGCTCTGACATGGCGTACACGATGCGGCGCTGCACCGGTTTCAGGCCATCACCAATATGCGGCAATGCGCGGTCATTGATGACGTACATGGAATAGTTCAGATAGGCCTGACGGGTATAACTGCTCAGCGCGATCTGTTCAGTGCCGTCGGCGTTGATGGTGATGTTCATGGTCATAAGCGGAAATACGTCGTAAGGATTAATGAGTTTTGATGGGCGTTTATAGCATATCCGGGGCGGGTTGCTGTAGTAACGGTTGGATCCAGTGTCAATTTGTTGCGCCCTTGCTCTCTACTGCCTGGCCCTGCTGCTTGACCCTGCATGGACTGACAACTATATTACTGTATATCCATACAGTTAATCAAAGGCGCATTGTGTCTATTCCCTCCAACTCGAACCCCGGCGAATCAACTCAAAGCCCCGCCGTCATCGCGATCAAAGGCCGCGGCGCCCTGTCCAATCTGCAGGGGCGTTTCGAGCACCAGTTGCGCGAGGATTTTCACGATGGCTGGGACATTGCAGAAGAAGAGACGAACGCGCCGCAGACGAATATCACCGAAGAAATAGCCCGCAGCATCCTGACCCGCAACCAGTCACCCGACATTCCGTTTAACGTATCACTGAATCCGTATCGCGGCTGTGAACACGGTTGTGTCTACTGTTTCGCCCGACCCACCCACAGTTATCTGGAACTGTCGCCGGGACTGGATTTTGAGACCCGACTGCTCGCCAAGGTCAACGCTGCCGATCTCCTGCGACGTGAGCTGGCCAGCCCGTCGTGGCGCCCGGAAGGTATCGCCCTGGGTGTCAATACGGATGCGTATCAGCCTTGCGAACGCAAACTGCGCATCACCCGTCAGGTGCTGGAAGTATTGCAGGAATGCGGCCAGCCAGTAGGATTGATCACCAAGTCGGCGCTGATCGAGCGTGACATCGATATCCTCGCGGCGATGGCGGAAAAACAACAGGTGGCTGTGACCATAACAATTACGTCACTGGACCATGAGTTATCGCGCAAACTGGAACCCCGGGCTGCGTCGCCCACACGGCGCCTTAAAACCGTGGCCCGGCTGGCAGCAGCGGGCATACCCGTTGGCGTGAACGTGGCACCCATTATTCCATTTATCACCGACCAGGATTTTGAACAGGTGCTACACGCGGCTGCAGATGCCGGCGCCAGCACGGCCGGTTACATTGTGCTGCGACTGCCCTGGGAGGTCAGCCCGCTGTTTCAGCAATGGCTGCACACACATTTCCCGGATCGCACTGAACGGGTGATGGGGCGGCTGCGCGATATGCGAGGAGGCAAGGACTACGACGCCAGTTATGGTACCCGCATGCGCGGCGAAGGTATCTGGGCGGAACTGATCCGGCAGCGCTACGAAATCGCCATGCGCAACTGTGGGCTGGCCAGTCGTCGGCAGGATTTTGCGGAACTAGACTGCAGTGGTTTTACACGCCCCGGGTACATTCCAGCCGCGTCAGCCAAAACCGATGGTTCGCCGCAACAACTGGATATGTTCTAATACACCCCAACTACAAAGGAAATAAACTCATGCGACTGATCTCCTGGAACGTGAACGGCATCCGTGCCGCAGTAAAAAAAGACTTCCTGATTTCGCTGGCGCAGATGCAGCCCGATGTACTGTGCATTCAGGAGACAAAAGCACAGGACGAACAGGTGCTGACGGCTCTGGGTGAAGAACACGGCTACGACGTGGTGCCACACTCCGCGGTACGTCCCGGTTATTCAGGCACCGCTGTCTTTAGCCGCGAGAAACCATTATCAGTCGATTTTGGTCTGGATATTGAGCAGCACGACCAGGAAGGCCGTGTAATCACAGCGGAGTTTGAGGCGTTTTTCCTGGTCACGGTCTACACACCAAACTCGGGCAGCGAGCTGAAACGCCTGGAGTATCGTGAGCAGTGGGATCGCGATTTTCTGAAACACGTCAAGGTACTGGAACAAAAAAAGCCCGTCATCATCTGTGGTGATCTCAACGTATGCCATCAACCCATCGACATCGCCCGACCTGATGCCAATTACAACAAAAGTGCCGGGTATACCCAGATAGAAATCGATGGCATAAGCAATCTCTTAAAAGCCGGCTACATTGACAGCTTCCGCCACCTGCATCCGGACACGGTAAAATACAGCTGGTGGAGCATGCGCGGTGGCGCCCGCGCCCGGAATGTGGGCTGGCGCCTGGATTATTTTCTGGTGTCGGAAAAACTGGCAGGACGCATTCAGGATGCAAAGATACTCAATGAGGTATACGGCTCGGATCACTGCCCGGTAGTGCTGGAACTCGACTGATACCGGACCCGCCCATGACAACGGAAACCCCAACAGACAGAGAATTCGACGTCGTGATCATCGGCGCCGGTGCCGCCGGACTGATGTGCGCGGCGGTGGCGGGTGCGCGCGGTCGACGGGTGCTGGTGCTGGACAGTGCCAACAAAGTGGGCAAGAAGATCCTCATGTCGGGTGGCGGGCGCTGTAACTTCACCAATATGCACTCGACGCCTGACAATTTTATTTCCGCCAATCCCCATTTCGCGAAATCGGCACTAAGCCGTTATACCCCCTGGGACTTTATTGCGCTGGTGGAAAAGCACGGGGTGCCCTACCACGAAAAGAAGCTGGGTCAATTGTTCTGCGACCGATCATCCAGCGACATCGTCCGCATGCTGCTGGACGAGTGCGAAGCGGTGGGTGTTCAGGTGCTCACCCAATCGCCCGCAAGTAATATCCGGCTGGGTTCTTCAAACTCGGCCCATTCGCCACGCTCCGCCCATCGCCTGCAAACACCGAAGTTCTCGGTCAGCTGCGAATCGCTGGTGATTGCCAGCGGTGGTTATTCGATTCCCACCCTTGGAGCGACCGGGTTTGGTTTTGATTTTGCCCGCTCACTCGATATTCCAGTGTTGGCCACGCGCGCTGGCCTGGTGCCGATCACTCTGGATGCAAAGCAGCTCAAGAATTTCCAGGACCTCTCGGGCGTGTCCGTGGACACGGTAACCGCCGCCAAAGGAGCGACTTTCCGCGAGAATATTCTGTTTACCCACAAGGGACTGAGTGGGCCTGCCATTTTGCAGGCCTCCTCCTACTGGCATCCCGGCGAGGCACTGGATATCGATCTGTTTCCAGACCTGGATCTGACGGAACACATTTATACAATGCAGCGGCAACGCCCCAAGCTGGAGCTGAAGAACCTGCTCGGTGAGCAGCTCACCAAACGGGTGGCCCAGCGCTGGTGTGATCTCTGGCTGGAGAACAAACCACTGGAGCAGCTAACAGCGGACGATATTCAGCGCGTACAGTCGGCCTGTAAACCCTGGAAAGTCTGGCCTGCAGGCACCGAGGGATACCGGACCGCCGAAGTGACGCTGGGTGGCGTGGACACCAACGCCCTGTCCTCAAAAACCATGGAAGCACGCAATCATCCCGGACTGTACTTCATTGGCGAAGTGGTGGATGTGACGGGACACCTGGGTGGCCATAATTTCCAATGGGCCTGGGCGTCGGGCCACGCCGCGGGTGAGGTTGCCTGACGACAGACACCGGGCGCACCCGACATACTTATCACTGGACGAAAACTAATTAGAGAAACATGGCTATGAACAAAAACACCGATAAAAAAAACGCCGACATCGAAGCCCAGATGCGAGAGTGGATTGCCCGCTTCGTGGTGGGCATGAATCTGTGCCCCTTTGCCCGCCAGCCGGTTGAAGGGGGGCAGGTAAAAATCGTGGTCAGTGATGCACGCAATGATGAGGCACTGCTGGAAGAGTTACAGAGGCAACTTCTGTGGCTCGACGCACAACCGCCGACGGCAACGGAAACCACGTTGATTGTGATCACAGAGATGCTGGGTGATTTTCTCGACTACAACGATTTTCTGGATCTGGCCGATGCCCTGCTGGACAACCTTGGCTGGAGTGGTCGATTTCAGTTCGCCAGCTTCCACCCCGACTATCAATTTGCCGGCACCGAACCCTACGACGCGGAGAATTATACCAACCGCGCGCCCTGGCCAACCCTGCAGCTGTTGCGCGAAGACAGCCTGGAGGCGGTCCTCGCCAACTACCCGGACCCGGAACAGATCCCCGAGCGCAACATAGACGCCATGAACAAACTGGGATCAGCGGCGCTGGCGGATTTGCTTCAGGAATGCCGACGATAGGCACACGCCCGGCACTGCTGCTGATACGCCAGTTGCAGTGCCGCCGCCTCGCCCGCCAGCAGATCGGGCACGGTATCGGTGAGCGTCATCAAGCGCTGCTCCAGCGCCGACTGTGACTCCAGTGCGCCGTCATGGGTAATGTGTTGCAGCTCGCAGTCATAATGATGCATCAATGACCAACCAACTAACAAACTACGGTGACAGATCGCCGGATCTTTGCAGGCGCAGGTCATGGCAATACAAAAGCCTTTATCAACGCCATCAAACAGCCGCTGCACACCGGATTTGTATAACGGTGCCTGCATCAGACGGTCAAACTGCACCTGCTGACTGTTGTCATAATGCGCCGGATCCTTTGAGCGCGGACCCAGCTCATCACCCAGGTACACATAACGCAGCCCGGCCTGCTGCAGATGCTGCCTCAGCGCCTCTTGGTGGTAGTCAAAAAACACCTTGCTGTAGGGCACCGAACGGACATCAGCCACCACGGTAACGCCATGTTGCTGCAACTGCTCAATGTACGTGGCAATGGGTTTGGTGGCGTAACCGATGGTGAACATGGGTGAATCCTGACGGGGTGTACTATGCGTCAATGAGAATCAGTACATTAATGGGACTCAGTTCTCAGTGTCTCTGTGATCCTCACCGTGCCAGGGCCAGCGTCCCGTCAACTCCACTTCCAGCGCGAAGCTGAGAAAGGTGCGTATGAGCACAACAAGTGCCAACGTCAATACGCTTTCAAGGGTCAGCTCGATGGCAACGGTATGAATAATGTCCGCCGCCACCAGGAACTCCAGTCCCAGCAAAATGCCCCGCCCCAGCGTTTGCCGGATCTCGCGGAATATTAAATCGGCCTTGCCCTGTCGTAGCAACAGAACCGGGCCAACCATCAACGCGTAAATGGCAAATACGCCGATAATCAGGATGCCGACTATCTCGATGACAGCCACACCCCATTCTGCAACTGGCGCTACGAATTCAGGCACATTGCCTCCGGTATGATAGACCTGCTTATGACACTACCATACCCCTGACACCGCTTGCGGTCAAAACCAGGCGTAATCGGTTGACGATAGCTCCGATTGCCCTTGCCATGCGACCGCCACCGTCACTAATCGCGTGGCGGGCGGGCGCTGTCGGGCAGCGGCTCTGGCGGACTGGGCATGCCATCGGGCTTGGACACTTCAGCCATGCGCTGGTAAGCCGGGCGCGACTCAACCCGCTGCATCCACTCATTGATGTTGGGGAATCGGCTCTGGTCCACAACATTGATCAGGAAACTGTAGTTGATCGGGAAGTGCATCATGATGTCAGCCGCGGTAAATTCCGAACCACCAAAGTAGGGATGACGCCCCAGAAAATCCTCGGCAAACTGCATGGTGTCCTGGATATTGCGCAGTGGTGAACGCCGCTCGGGTGGTTGCAACTGCCACACACGATAGTCAATGCCCATGCGCGCGGCAAGCGAGCCTTCCGCGTAGTGCATCCAGATCTGATGATAGGGATAGTCCGGGCTGTGCACAGGCGGTTGCAGTCTGTCCGGCGCATGGCGATTCAGAATCACATCAATAATGGCACCTGACTCCACCAGAATCAGATCACCGTAAATCACCGTGGGTGCCACCGGCATGTCGGGGTTCGCCTCGCGAATCGCCATCAGCGATGCACCCAGGTTGCCGCGCACAAATTCCAGTTCATAGGGGAATCCCAGCTCTTCCATCAACCACACGATGCGTTCCGAGCGACGCGCCTCAAGATGGTAGATGGTGATGGGCGGCAACGGCACAACTTCCCGGCCGTCCGCTGTTGTGGTGTTTGCGGACTGCGCCGACGCCGTGCCGGCAAACAGTAAACCAATAAAAGCAATCGCAAGATAACGCATGTGTGTTCCCCTGTCAGATACCTGATTTGAAGCTGCGTCTCTGTCTGTGAGCGCGATCTTCAGCATGTATCGGAGTGTAGGAGAATGCCTCCTCCCTGTCACCAGCGTTCATCGCACTATCAAGGCAGCGTGTCCCAGGGGCCGGGTAACGACTACCCGGCGCCGACGACGCCTCGGCGGATCAGTGAGTCGCTGAGGTCGGCTGCACAATGATCTCATCGACGTTAACGTCCGCCGGCTGGTCAATGGCATACGCAATTGCACTGGCAATGGCTTCGGGTTTCAACGCGGTTTTACGGAAATCCTCCAGCCACTCCCGGGCGGCCCTGTCAGTTGTCGTGCGCGCCAGTTCACTCTCCACCACACCCGGGGATATCGTGGTGACCCGGATCCTGTTGTTTTCAAGTCGCAGCCCATTGGAGATCGCCAGTACCGCGTGCTTGGTGGCACAGTATACGGCGGCCGTGGGGAACACGGCGTGCGCGGCAATTGAGGCCGTATTCACCACATGACCTTGTCCACGCGCCTGCATCAGGGGAAGTACCGCAGCAATGCCATTCAGCACACCCCGGATATTGACGTCGATCATCGTGTCCCACTCATCAACCTTGAGCGCAGCCATTGGCGCCAACGGCATCAGGCCTGCGTTGTTAACAAGGACATCAACGCAACCAAACGCCTGTGTGACATCCGCTACCACTGCTTCGAAATTTTCACGCGAGGTTACGTCCAGAGCATATGCAGAGGCGCTGCCGCCCGCAGCAGTGATTTCATCCTTCAGTGCATCAAGCCTGTCCTTGCGCCGCGCACCAAGAATGACAGTGTGCCCGGCGCCGGCCAATGCTCTGGCGGTTGCTTCACCGATGCCGCTGCTGGCACCGGTAACCAGAATAACCTTTCTGTTTGTCGCTGACATAAACCTGCTCCCTTATTGTCACGTTGATTGCATTACACGGAGATATCCGATGCAGGCCATGGTAGTTGGGCAGGTCATTTTCCGGTATACATAAACGTCCGGGATGATTGCCTGATTCTCCAGGCAACAATACTTTTAGTAGCATCTCTCTTCCAAGAACCTATAATAAAAAACAGTACTGGCACCGGAGCGTGGAACAAGATGGCAGATGCAATCAAAAGCGAACTGGTGAGCCTGGCAAACCGGTTTACTGACACTGAGGGCGCCAATACCTCGGCCATACCCACGCTCTCGTTTTACCGGATCACCCAGCGCAACACCATGATGCCGGCGGTCTACGAACCCTCCCTGTGCATCATTGTGCAGGGACGCAAGGACGTCCTATTGGGCAAGGATGTGTACCGCTACGGCGCCATGGAGTTTCTTATCGCTACAGTCAACCTGCCCATTATCGGGACCGTCGTTGAAGCGTCAGAAGCCCGACCCTACCTTGTCGTCAAGGTGGATATCGATATCAAGCAGATTTACGATTTACTTGTCCATATGGAGACTTCAGCCGTAGCCAGCAAACGCTCGGATCGGGGTCTGTTTATTGGAAAAGTGGATGCTGCCATGGCGGAAAGTGTGTGTCGTCTGGTAAAACTTCTGGACACGCCTGACGATATTCCCATCCTCGCCGAGCCCATGTTGCGCGAGATTCACTACCGCATATTACGCAGCGATTATGGCTCAGCAATTGCCCAGATCTTTCTCAAAGGCAGTCCCATGCAGCGTATTTCTGTGGCAATAAATAAGCTACGCAGTGACTACCACCTGCCCGTGACCGTGGATGAACTGGCCAGGCTTGCGGACATGAGCACGTCATCCTTCCACGCACATTTTAAATCCGTGACCAGCATGAGCCCGCTGCAGTTCCAGAAATCCATCAGGCTAGTGGAAGCTCGCAGCCTGATGGCCTTCGCCCACATGGATGCGGCCAGCACCGCCTACCGCGTCGGTTACGAAAGTGCGTCGCAGTTCAGCCGGGAGTATACCCGCATGTTCGGCAACCCGCCGGGGCGCGATATCAACCGGTTGCGGCCATCATCACCCTTGTGACTAACTTCTAAAGCTTGCGTCCCAGCTTGCGCTTGGCATGCAGGAGTGCCCGCGCGTTCACTTAAAACCGGAAGGTGTAGTTCACCTTCAACGCACCGCCCCTCGACAGTGTCGTAAACCGGCTGTCGCGCAGCGGCCCATCGTCATATAACCAGTTGTTGCTCCAGACCAGGAAGACGTCATTGCCCGGCTGTATGATCCAGCGCAGACGCGCATAAACACCCACCACCTCCGACAGGTCATCATACTGCACGTTGCCGGTGATGGCGGTCCAGGGGCTCAGGTTCCAGGCCCAGGTCAGGCGCAGCAGGTTGGTGTCAAAATCGCCCTGCGGCAGAGTCACCTCGTTGCGCTGATAGTTGGCTGACAGTGAGACGCCAATGCGCGGGCGGATGGTACCGGACAGTTCAATACTGTCGCGGTGCCCGCCCCAGAAACCGGCGTGTTCGAACTCCAGCTCACCGGACAGCATCCGGCGGCCGGTGGTCTCGACGCGGGCGGACCATCTGTCAGAATAATAATCACCGGGCAGAATACGGATGGCCTCATCACCACTGCCATAAATGGTAAATACGCTGTCGAGACGTTCAAAGTTGCGTCCGACTTCAACAGACACCTCGTCCCCGCTTTCAAAGTTTATCTGCAACGGGGTGATATCGATATTGCGTGTCAGCAGCCGATTGTCCAGATCCGTCAGGTGTTCATAATAAATCTGGTGTTCAGTCTGACGGATGGATTCCCAACCCTGCGGCCGGGGCGCAAACGTCAGCGTGGGCTGATGGCGCCGGAAACCGCGGCGGTCGGCAAACCCAACGGCCGGATCCCACTCCTCGCCAAATTCCCGGTGCGATGAATGCAGTCGAATCAGATCGTTCGGGAACGACCAGCGCACGCCGCGAGAGCGTCGGCTGGATGAGGTCAGGTCACCGCCCTCGACCGGGTCGGTGTGGTACGCCAGGAAACCTTCAAACTGGGCGTTGTACTGACCCAGAAACTGCGAGGTGTAGAAGTCGAAATCGGCACCCACGGTGTGGCGGTCAGCCAGCATCTCATCACCGGTAATGCCGTCCGAGGCACGTCGGGTATAGATCAACCCGACGTGTGATTGCTGGAACAGGCGGCGTTTCGCCCGTGCCACGGTAAAGTCCTCAGCGGCCCAGGGGCGCGCCGTACCGTCGCGGTTTTCCAGCGTGATATCGTCAGTACGCACCTGATAAAGACCCACTTCGTAGTCACCCACCTGGCCGCCCAGACGTGCGCCGAAGCTGATCGGCACTTCCTGGCCTTCCACAAGACCAATCCGGCGACTGAAGAACGGATCAGCCCAGTTGAATGAGAACACACCGGAGCCTTCCAGAAAGAACTCACGCTGTTCAGGGAAACGCAGTGGGAAACGGGTGAGATTGACCTGGCGGTTATCAACTTCCACTTCAGCAAAATCCGTGTTCAGCGTCAGCGCACCGCGCAGCGATGGCGTCAGTGAATAGGTGATATCAATGCCGACTTTGGCATCTTCGCCACTGTTGGCACCTGCTGCCGGACCCCGGTTCGAGGACGCATTAACAAAGGGTTTGAGTTCAATGCCCCGGCCCTGGCTGAGGCCGCTCAGGCCCAGCAACCGCCCGGTATACACAGGGCGGAACAATCCTTCGGTGCGCCGCCAGCCATTCCACAGAATCTCTTCGTTATAGCGCCGGATGGTGCGCTGGAAATTGATCCCCCAGGCCTCCAGCGACGGGTCGAAATTCAGCGTTGCAAACGGTATACGCACTTCCACAGACCAGCCGTCAGCCTGGATGGCGGTCCTGATATTCCAGAGGCCATTCCAGCGCTTGTTGAAACCGCCACCGCCTTCGATCAGACCGTCACCCAGCAGGCCGGCCGGGTTGGTCTCGAAGAAGTACCCGGTGCGATTGTCATCGAAGGTGCTGATGATCCACATAAAGCGGTCATCGGTACCCAGCCCGGCATCACGTTGCAGCTGGTAGGCCAGGATGCCGTCAGGATCAGAATCGTACATCATCGCACCGATGTACAAAGCCTCGTCGTCATACAGAATGCGGATTGCCGTCGGCTCGCTGGGCACGCCGCCTTCGACGGGCTCCTGCTGGCGGAATTCCGTGATGGGTTGCGCCAGCGCCCAGACTTCCTCGTCCAGAAAGCCGTCAAGTTGCACATCCATGTCGGCCGGCATCCGGCTTGCCAACACCGCAGGCCGGGTGTCGCTACTGGCAGCACCGGTCTGCGCATGGCTGGATGATGACAGCAGTGCAACGGCCAACAGCAAAGACAGAAAAAACAGGTACATCCCGTTACCAGGAACACACCAGTTCAGGAGGCCGGATCGCTTTCCGCACAACGTCCGCCAGGGCTCGTCTTCATTCTGCATTGTTGTGTCCTCACAAGGCCGTGCCTGCCCAGCAGGCTGTAAAACTATCTGCGTTGCCATTGCTTCGTTAAAAACAGCCTCTAAATGCTCATTTACTCCGTGTAAACTGCGCTTTCTCGCCTGTTTTTGCCTCGCACTGGCTGCCTCGAAAACGTTTTTCAATACCCTGCCAGGGTAAAAACGTTGAATATTAAGGTTTTTCTCCTGACAAAAAAAGCCCCGGCGACAGGCGCCAGGGCTTCGGTTTTTAACCTTTGCGGCATCGATCTCCGTGCGTTATCAGTCCCGATACGTGCTGGTTGGCGGCAACTGCGCCCCGGACAGATCATCCGGCACACTCTGCTCACGTACAACGCGGTGCGTCAGCGTCCCGATCCCCTCAATACTCGCACTGATGGTTTCGCCATCGATCAGATAACCGGAACCCGTCGCACGCTCAACCCGGCCTGAACCGGTACCGCCGGAGGTGCCGCTCTGCAGCACATCGCCAGGGAACAATGTGATCAGTGAAGACGCATACTCGATCAGTTCCGGAATGTTGTGGATCATGTCGCCGGCCCTGGCTTCCTGGACGGTAACGCCATCAACCACTGTGATCTGATGCAGCCGATCCATGGGGTCGCCGTAGAACTCCTTCGGCACAATCCAGGGGCCATGCGGAGCAAAGGTGTCGTGACCCTTGCCTACAAACCAGTCCAGACCGGAGCTGAAGCCGCCCGGTGGACGCCCGCCCCGGTCAGAGATATCCATCGCCACCATGTAACCAAAGACGTGGTCATAGGCGCGAGCGGCGGAGATATACTTACCTGAACGACCAAAAACAATGGCCATCTCGACCTCGTATTCAATCTCGTCACGGCCATAAGGCATGATCACGTTTTCGCCGTCACCGATAACTGCGCCACGGGTCGGTTTCAGGAACAGGTAGGGGACGCCGCGGTTTTCCCGGCGCTCACGGGTGCGCTCGGCCAGTTGTTCTTCGGTGCAGCCTTCGCAGGCGTGGGTGTAGAAGTTGACCGCCGCGTTCATGATCTTACTGGGGTACTGGATCGGCGCACGGATATCCACATCCTCAACGGCGTGGATGTAGTCAGGATGGTCGTTGCCATTTAACAGGCCAGATTGGACCAACGCATTAACGATTTCGTAGACCCGGTACTTCAATCCGTATTCATAGCGTTCGATCAGCCCCAGCACATCACCGGGCATGTCGACGCCAGGGTACTCAGGCATCAGCTCCAGCGCCTTGTTGGCTTCGACCAGATCCACAATCAGGGAATCATCACGCATCACCAACCCGGCAAACTGCTCATTGCCCACAGCAAAGGTGCCGACCTTGAACGGTTCCGCAGGTTGAATATTCGGCTGGGCCAGCACACTGGCCGGTATGGCAAGCAGCGACAGCATCGCCACGATTGCCAGGGTAAACAGGGATCTTCTTTTTTTCATTATCCTACTCCCTAAAAGCACGTCATTGTTGTTCTAACTTGGGAGATCAACGTTACCCCTATTCAGTGATCCTGTCCAATGGCCATAAGGCAAACCATGGTCAACACGACAACAAAAGCCAACACCAAAGCTGACGCCGCAGAGTGCTGCCAGGCCACAATAAAACATGGAAATAGCATAGATAGAACAGTCAGATAGCGCTATAATACTGTACATCCATACAGCTTTAATTCATGGCCCGGAGTGTCAATATGAACGCCACCACCCTTAACCAACACTGCCCCCAAACTGGCATCGACATCCCCGTCGACATTCCTTCCGACATTCCATCCAACAACGACGAACTGGTCGTTGCCATCACCACCCTGGCCGGTCATATCAACGCCGCCCAGCATCGCTTTTTGAAACTGCTGGCCGCACTTGTTGAACGCAACGCCTGGGGCGATGGCGGCGGCATCAAGTCGCCGGCGCACTGGCTCAATTATTATTGCGGCATTGATCTGGGCGCCGCCCGGGAGAAAGTACGCGTCGCAAAGTGTCTGGCAGAGTTGCCGCAAATTGATGCCGCCTTCGCCAGCGGCGCCATCAGTTACTCCAAGGTACGCGCCATGACCCGCAGCGCCACGCCGCAAAACGAAGCTTACCTGCTGAACATTGCCCGTCACGGTACCGCGCAACATATGGAAATGCTGGTGCGCAAATATCAGCGATCACAACGGCTGATGCAGAACCAGGGAAAGAATACCGATGGGGATACAGCCGCTGCCCAGTTTGCCGGTCGGGAGCTGCACTGGCACTACGACGACGATGGCATGCTTGTGATACGCGGCCGGTTGACGCCGGAAGATGGTGCGATGTTTATCAAGGCGTTGGACGGCGCGTTTGCGCAGCTGCAACCATCGGATGAAGAAAATGACTTAGAAAGCGACTTTGAAAGAGACCTTGAAAGAGACATTGAGAGCGGTCCGAAAAACGTTTCAGCGGAAACGTTTTCTGCCCACCAGGCACCGGTATCAGAACAAGACGTTTCCGCGGAAACGCCAGCGGATTCGCTAGCGTCAGAAGCAGATACCTTTCCCCAGAAACGTGCTGATGCACTGATGCTGTTGGCAGAACAAAGCTTTCTGAACAGCGCGAGCGACCTGACGCCACTGTCACCGCCACAGCGCCATCAGCTGGTAATCCATATTGAAAAGGATTCACTCAACCAGGGCGCCGCTCACCACTGCAGCATCGAACAGGGCCCTTTCCTGTCCCCCGCCATCGCCCGCCGACTGGCCTGTGATACAGGGCTACTGACGGTGCTGGAAGACAAAGAAGGCAATGTGCTCAATGTCGGCCGCAAGACGCGCAGTATCTCACCAGCGATGCGGCGCGCACTCACCCGCCGCGATTGTGGCTGTCGCTTTCCAGGCTGCACCGAAACACGATTTGTTGACGCGCACCACATCCATCACTGGTGCGATGGCGGCGAGACCCGCCTGGAGAACCTGGTGCTCTTGTGCCGACGTCATCATCGATTGGTGCATGAACAGAATTTTGAACTGATCAATCATGGCTCAGGCAACATTGAGTTTCGTCGGCCGGGTCAACAGGTATTGCCGCAGGCGCTGTTTCCTCAATTTGGCAAACAGTTCAGTGAACTGTTTAGTGACCAGGCGCCCGATGCCGAGCGTCTGGCGATTGAACGCCAGCATCAACACATGGGCCTGGATATCAATGAGTTCACTGCCATCACCCGGTGGCAAGGGGAGCAAATGGATTATTCCATGGCGGTGGCGGGAATGCAGAATCTCTGAGGACTTCCTGAATGATCAGCTCAAGGTGTCCACTAAATCGGACGCGTTACCTTGCCCTGGGCAACGTCTTTTTACTACGCTGCTTTTGTGGAAACGTCCGCACACCGTCACTACTAATGGCCCCATAAGCAGCCAATCCAAGCAGACGGCGAAACGTCGGACATTCCATATGGCTTGGCGCAGAACAAACGGCCGCATGCCGAAGACCGTCTCGCATCGCTGTCAGCTTTTTGATGGTTTTATCGAGTTCATCTGCCTTACTGACCAGCATTGCCCGGTCAATGTCTGGTTTGCCCTTGGTTGACCCCAACATCGGGGCGATTTCATCCAGCGAAAACCCCGCCGCACGCCCCAGCGCAATCAGCGCCAGCCGCTCCAGTATGTTAGCGCTGAAAACCCGGCGCAATCCGTGTCGGCCAATGGAGTTTATCAGCCCTTTGTCCTCATAAAAGCGCAACGTCGAGGCCGGCACACCAGAACGTTTGGCTACTTCTGCGATATCCATGATCAGCCCTTGACCTCAAGTCGACTTCAAGTTGTACGCTATCACCAGTTCCAGATCAAGACAACCTAAGGAGGAAACCATGAACAACCTGGTATTCGTACTAATCATCGGCATTGGCGCTACCGCAGTGATGGACTTGTGGAGCATCGTACGTAAATCTCTGCTCAGCATCGCACCCCCAGACTACGGCATGGTAGGACGCTGGCTGGCCCACATGGTTCATGGGCAGTTCCTGCATGACGCTATTGCCGCATCATCTGCCGTGCGCGGCGAACGTATCCTTGGGTGGACGGCCCACTACCTGACAGGCATCGCATTCGCTGCCATATTGATCGGTATCTGGGGGGACTCATGGGTTTACAATCCAACGATAGGTCCGGCGCTCACGGTTGGCATCAGTACCGTTGCCGCCCCCTTCCTGTTGATGCAGCCAGGCATGGGTGCCGGCATTGCCGCCTCCCGAACAAAAAACCCGGCCGCCGCCCGAGTGCAGAGCCTTATCACACATACCGTTTTTGGTGCCGGTTTATATGTCTCGGGCTGGGCAGTGCAAAGCTCGTTGAGCCAGCTATAAAAATGTATGAATGTCATCCAGATCTATATTCACGACCTTGTTCTCCGGGCCAATCTCTATCAGATAGATCACATCGCTTGATCCCATACCGAGCATAAAGGCCCCATCATTAACTATCCCCAGGAAGGCACCTCGTGAATTTTCTTTGAAGCATGTTCGTTCAGGAGACCCGGGGCGCTTTTCCAGTTCGTCACACGTCATAAAACCGTAATCTCGCCTGCGCGTATCCAGGAATGCCGCAACTGCATCTGCATCCAGGCCTTCTTCAATAATCAAGTCAAACTCATCGTATTCCGTGGTACAGCGCGCAACCTGAAGCGCCCAGAAAAAAACCAGTATGAATTTCAGGTTGATCATTGTGCTGATCCAAATTCGGGGCATCTACGCCGCAGTGCGCCTGACAAAAACAGTGGATTAGTCACTTTTCGATTGGCTGACAAACCGAGAGATCACAGTTGCTTATGCACGGTTCTCTCCATCTGCGTTGCCTTAAGGCAAATCGTGGAGTCCTCAACATGCAACTCACCAGGGAACGGCTTCTTTTCTGACTTAAATTCCCATAGAACGCTATAACGCTGACTATGCACCATCTCATCAAACGATTCCTGAAAAGCTTCGGGCGTGGGATTGCTTTCAGTCCTCAACCCATAGCCGATCAAAATTTCTCCATCTCCGGATGCGCCGACCATCGCTGGGTCATAAGATAGTGACACGCGTACTATTGGTGGCAATTGATTGTCAAAGCGATAGTACACTGAGGGCCAATTTACCGTCGTGTCCTCGGCATTTCTCCATATATTTCCACTGAGCAGCCATAATTCATCTGGATTACTTTTGAATCGAGCTCCAACAAATATATCGCCGGCTTTGGTTTGATTTTCGTTGGCGATGATTAAATGATGATTGAGACGGAGATTAAATCCTCCCTCAGTGTATTCTCTATGCAGAGATGTCTGCGCGAAGCAGTACTCTGCAGGTTCAGGGAACATCGTTGTTTCCGGGGGTTCTGAGATTACTACCTGTGCATGGGCTGTACCAAAACTCAGCAAGGAAACGATTGTGGGCAGCAGGATGTAACTATGGCGTTTCATGTTAGGATGCTCCTTATGTTCGAGTTTAAACGCCTAACAGTTTTATCGTGCGTCAGCACGAATAACGGGTGGCTAGTATGGTTCATCTACTTTTACTACTCTTCCAGACTGATCAGTTCAAAGGCCGGGGGTTCGGTTTCGGGCATCAGGCGAAAAGTTGCGCTAGCGGCCGATTCGGTGCCGTCGGCCTGCATCAGCACAAGGTCGGGCAGCATCAGCAGCCCGCTGCTTTCGTCGAAGCTCGCGGCATTGTCAGTCACTGGTGCATCGTTGGTTGAGGAGAGTTCTGTCAGGCTGCTCACCCGGAACATGCCCCGCTGGCTGTCTACGTTGGCGAGCACGGCGCGATAGAGGTTGTCACCGATCTTCAAGACCGGGACGAGCAGTTCGTCATCCAGATAGCTGGCCCTGTCGTCGGCCCGTTGCCGTTCCGGCGCGCCGCGCACCAGCCAGAAGCCGGGCATCGTCATCGCGCCACCTTCGTTATCGACCACGGGATGCCGGGTGGTCAAAAGCCCGATGCCGCGTCTATACGTTCCGGTCTGGGGCGGTCCTTCATATCCGTAGACACTCGCGGCACCGACAACGGGCAGATTGTGGCCCCAGATGCCGGGCTCATCGGCGGTGACGCCGTGCACGGCCAGTGCAGTCGCCGATATGCCGGGGGCCAGTAACCGCATAAACTCGGCAAGCGGGGCGCCAAACTCATGATCTGCCGAGGGCGCGCGAATGCTTAACGCTTGTGCCGCCCGGCCCTCCGCGTGCAGATAATTCAGCACTAATTGCTCAACCTGGGACGCTCTGGCCAGCTGGAATCCCTGCAGGTAGTCTTCGGTTGCCAGTGCATGCAACGCATCTTCCATGCGCAGGCCGACGGTTGCATGCAAGCGCATCCAGTCGTAGCCGGTGTTGGGGTCACGCACCAGCAGTTGGTCATCAGGTTCACGCAGGTCCGCCACTTGCAGCGCCTGGCGTTCCGGTACCGGCGAGAGAGCGGCGTTGGGTGCGGGCAAATCTGGCGGGTTATCAACGGCGATGGAAACACTGTCCAGAGTGCGGGAGGGCGTGGGCAGACTGACCCCGCTGTCAGTTGGCATCACTGCGAGCACAGGCTCAATCGTAACGCTGGGCATCTGCTGCAGCGTGGCATCGGCGTAATACATCTCGCCGACCGTGATATAGCGCGACTGCCCGGGCTCAATCGTTAATATGCCGCAGTTATTGCGGCACCGTTGCAGAACATACAGGTCGGCGTCATCCTGCTGGACGCCTATACTGACCAGCACACTCTGCTCATTGCCATTGTGCACATGGGCATGAAGCACAAAGGTCTCTCCCACGTCGATGGACTCGGGATAAATCAATTGCACCGACATTCTCTGCAACCACTGTTCAAGCTGCTCCGGGGGGACGGTATCAGAAATGAACTGCGCGACTGCCTGCATGGGCAGCATGAGTAGCACGGAAACGCTGAGCGCACACGCCCATGCCATCAGGAACCTGGCGCCTCGTATAGCTCGTAAAGTAAGAGAAGTTGTTCGGGTCTGGTCGGCAGAAGTACGACGGGATTGAATCAGGATTGGTGGTGTTGTCATGCGATCCGGCATGGTTAATCTCCTTGTAATTGGCCTGGTCAGGCGACGACTGTTTTCCTGTAAATTCCCTGCAAATTCCCTGCAAATTTCCTGCAACAGGCAAATGCACAGGTGAATACCGTTACTGAATGGTATAACGAAAAACTCGTTCTGATCATCTTCCCACCATTCCGGGTGCCAGACAAGACTGCTTCGCCGATGAAATGGGGCCGTGCCTGGACACCCGATTTTGGGTTATCCTTCAGGTACTTCGGAGGATAGTTTATGAACGTTACACAAACACACGTCAGCCCTGAACGCAAAACCCTGGCTGCGGCCCTGCTGTCGGTTGTACTGATCTGCCTGAGCTGGACAGTGAACGCCGCTGAAACCAGCTACCGGGTGGACCTGTCCGAGCGCGCCATGCAACAGGTGACCATCGAGGCCCGATTCAGCGAGGTGACGGGAGACACGCTGGATTTCCATCTGCCCGTGTGGCGCTCCGGACTGTATCTGGTGCTGGACTTTGTTGGCACCGTGTCCGGCCTGGAGGTCAGCGATGGTAATGGCGAGGCGCTGGCTTTCGAGCAGACCGCCAAGTCGTCCTGGCGGGTCAGCAGGCCCGATTCAGGTACCGGAGACGTCGTGGTGCGCTACCGTGTGTATGCGAACAGCCTGAACGACCGTACTCGCCATGTCGATAGCGAGCATGCCTTTCTGAACCCGGCCGCGGTGTTTGTTTATGCTGATCAGCTTCGCGACCTGCCCATAGAACTTACCCTCGACCTGCCAGATGGCTGGCAGGCGGCCAGCGGCATGGAACAGCCGGATCGGGGTCGCTTTGTCGCACCGCATTATGATCGTCTGGTGGATTCACCGATTGAGGCAGGCACCTTCGACCTGGTCACCTTTGAAGCGGCTGGCATGACCATCGATTTTCTGATCCACGGCATCTGGGATGGCGATGAAGAGCGACTCGCCCATGATATGGGCGCCCTGGTGACAGCAACGGCCGAGGTGTTTGCCAGCGCCGACCGGGGCCTGCCGACCGACTACTACCTGTTCATCCTGCACAGCGGCGACGGCCTGGGTGGAGGTACCGAGTACTACAACAGCACGCTGGTCCATACCGACCCGCGCGCGTTCTGGGACGAGGATCGCTGGCAGGGCTTTCTGGGACTCATGGCCCATGAGTTTTTCCACACCTGGAACGTCAAGCGCTTCCGGCCGGCCGCTATCGACCGCTATGACTATCAGGATATCAATTACACGGAACTGCTCTGGGTCGCCGAAGGCCTGACCAGTTATTACGATCAATTGCTGCCGGTGCGCGCAGGTCTGGTACCCGTGGCGGATTATCGTGAGCAGCTTGCCGATGCCATCAGCAGCGTGGTCGATGCGCCCGGTTACAGTCAGGACACACTGGCACGCGCCAGCCTGGAGGCCTGGACCAAAGGTTTTCACCGCGGTGCCGACCGGGCGCCGGACAAACCCAACCGGACGGTGTCCTTTTACAGCCAGGGCGGACTGCTGGGGCTTGTGCTCGACCTGGAAATTCGTCGGGCGAGTAACGACGGCCGCAGCCTGGATACCGTCATGACCTCACTGTATGACGACTTCCCGCTGGGCGGCGGTGGTTTTACCTATGCCGATTTTCGCGAGCGCCTGGCAGCGGCCGGCGGTGACGCATTGGCCGAACAACTGGACGGCTGGGTATACGACACCCAGCCACTGCCGCTGGCCGACGCCCTGCAATCGATAGGCTGGGTGCTCGACCGCGAGGATACCAGCGAGGCCGAGGTCCAGGTGTCCCTTGATGCATCGTTGCGCGGTAATCCCCCGGTGGTGTTTTCGCCCCGCCTGGATGGCGCAGCATGGCGCGCCGGTATCAATGCCGGTGACGAACTGATGGCGCTGGATGGGGTCCGCATCGGCAGCAACCTGGATGCCCTGTTCAGGCGTTACAGCCCCGGCGATGAGGTTGAGTTCACACTGTTTCGTGATGGCAGGTTAAAAACCGTACCGGTGACACTGAATCCGGTACGCGGCGATCACGAACTTGAGGTGGATGAGGATGCCAGTGAGCAGGTTCAGCGTGTGCGGACCGACTGGCTTGGTGGTGCTGAAGAGGACAGTGCTGAAGAAGACGGCGAAGAGGAAGACGGCGAAGAGGAAGACGGCGAAGAGTGATGTCCGGTACAAGCCCGATCGCAGCGCTGAGCTTTTGCCCCAGCGCTGCATCGGCCTGGTATATTTGGTCGCCGGTGTAGTGCATTTTCACCGGCAAAAGACTCTTGTCACTGGTGACCCAGCGCCGCCAGCACCAGGCGTGCCATTTCCTCATAACCCTCTGCGGTGGGATGGTAACGAACGCCACTGCTCGCCACAACATTGCCGTTAATCCAGCGCTCGGTCACGGGATCTGCGCACGGTCCATGACCTTCGCCCAGCACATAACTATCGGCAATCAGATTCTGTTGTGTGGCCGACACGTTCACAAAAATATCCTGAAGCGTTTGCCCGAGCGCTGCCAGATAACGCGTATCTTCTGCACTGAGTTCCAGCTCCGCACAACTGACGGCGTCGTCAGGAAATACCCGGGGATAGGTCACCAGCACAACAGCGGCCTGGGGCGCTTTGTCCCTGATGGCCTCAATGGTTGCCGCAAGTTTTGCGGGCAGTTGACTGACCGCGTCATTGATCGCGTCCTGGTTAAGATTGGCGGTGCAGTTTTCCTCTACCGACGTGCCAGCGCAGGCAAATGTCGACGCCGTGTAGCGGATGTCATTGCCACCAATGGTGACGGTGACCAGCATCGTGTCAGCCGTGACAGCATCGATCTGCGGAGCCGCCCCGTTCTGCGGCGTATGGCGGATGTTGTCCGTGGTAGCACCATTACAACTGACGTCAACCAGTGACAGGTCAAGCGCTTCGGCGACCAGGTTTGCGTAGTTGCGGCTTGAGCGACCGCAGTTGCCCAACTGCTCAGGTACCCCAGGCCCCGCTGCAAATGAGCTACCCAGAGCGACATACCTGGCACCCGGCTGCAAGGTGTCGACAAGTGCCTGGGCATGCCCCAAGGTAGCGGCAAGCAGGGCGCAGCCCAATGTGACGATCGTTGTTATTCTTGTCATTGCTGTCTCCGGATCTTTACCAATGATTTCACGCCTGCTCGCCGCCCGACACACCGCATCTGGACTTCGCCATTCAAAAATCCTATTCTGCAGGCATCTGTTTGCAAACAACCACAGGGAACCGGCATGCCCAATCTACTGCTAATTCGCTTTCTGTTCATCGCATTCCTGACCCTCGGTTTGCCTGTCACAGCGTTCGCTCAACAGCTGCCAACCAAACATATCATCAACTCAGACGGGCATCCAATGGCGCTCTGGGAAAAATCTGTGGCAGATCCGAAAGGCCACATACTGCTGCATCACGGGCGCACATGGAGCGCCCTGCCTGATTTTGACTTGCAGGTTCCCGGGGAAGATCTGTCACTGATGGCGGGCTTCAACGCCCTTGGCTATAGTGTCTGGGCCTTGGATGCGCGTGGTTATGGCAGCACGCCACGCGATGCCAGTGACTGGCACACGCCCGACAAGGCAGCCATGGATCTGGCGGTGGTACTGGACTGGTTGCAGGAGCGCACAGGGCAAAAGATTAACGTGTGGGGCTGGTCATACGGCTCCATGGTCGCACAGCTGACTGCCCAGCGTTTTCCCCAGGCCATTCGCAGTGTCACGCTGTTTGGTTACCCCACTGACCCCGATGCAGACGTGCCAGTTGTCGCTGGTCAGACTGAACCTGAGCGCCGCCAGAATACTGCCGAAGCGGCGGCCTCTGACTTTATTGTGCCCGGATCCATCAGTGAGGCTGCCATTGCTGCCTTTGTAGACGCAGCGCTTGCTGCAGACCCGATCAGGGCTGACTGGAACCAGTTGCATCAGTGGAACGCACTGGATGGTGAGGCACTGGATGTGCCTGTGATGTTGTTACAAGCCGAGTTCGACCCACTGGCAAACACCGATGCACATGCCCGCTTCTTTGTGAAGATTGCCAATCCAAACAAGCAGTGGGTCGTGCTTGCCGGCGGTGATCATGCAGCATTGCTGGAAACGCCGCGGGCGCGGTTGATCCAGGCGTCAGTGGATTTTATTGAATGGTTGGGGCTGTAGGCTTGTGGCTGAACCTGAAGCGCAGGACGAATTGTTTGCCGACACGAACAAGCTCTGGACCGGATTTGGCGTCACTATGACCGCTCCCAGAGCAAATTCATTAGATTGCCCGCAACGATCAATCCTGCGCCCACAGCCAGGTAACCGTCTATATGCTCACCGTATAGTGCATACCCCACTAGCGCTATGAGCGGCAGTCGCAGAAAATCCATCGGAATAACCAGCGTGGCATCTGCCAACATAAGGGCACGAACCATGCAGTAGTGAGCTGTAAGCCCGGTAACACCCACCACAATCAACCAGGGCCAGTGCGATGCTGTGGGAGTGACCCAATCAAAGACGGCGGGCAGTAATCCCAGAGGAAGCTGAATCAACATCATGTAGAAGAGGATGCAAAGCGTGCTATCACGACCGGAAAGCTTTTTCGTGAGAGCGTGCGACAATCCATAAGCGATGGCACCGCCCAGCATTGCAACAGCCGCCGGATGAATAACGGCCGACCCAGGGCGAAGAATAACCAATACACCTACAACACCCAGCACGATGGCCAGCACCCGCACCGCTGTGATGCGCTCGGCCAGGAGGGTTGCTGCGAACACAGCGGTCCAGATCGGTACTGTGAACTCAATGGCAAAGACAGCGGCTAGCGGAATAAAGGCAATGGCGTAGAACCAGCCAAATTGACCGCAGAAGTGAGCCACATTTCTAACGAGATGAACTTCAATATTCTTCAGGGAGATCTGCTGCCAACCCGTTCGACTTAGAATAACCGAGATGACCAACAATCCGATTAGACTGCGGATAGCCAGGATCTGGAAAGTGCCGAAATCTTCTGAAAGCTCACGCGCCGCAACTGCCATGGCCGCGAAGGAAAGCAGCGTGCCGCCCATCCAGGCAGTGGCAAGCAGAACCGGATGGTGCATTTTCTCTAGCTCCTCTCAACGCGCTCTAACGCCGCCACCACAAGCGGCCTTGTTATGGGGTATTTTTTGCTGCATCATTTAACCGATATCACTTTGTCCATTTTGGTAGATACGATGAATACAGCCCAACTTGAAAGTATCACGAGCGCCGCTATGACATTGTCTGAGCGGGAGCGGGCCAAACTTGCACACGATTTGGTAGCAAGTTTGGATGGCCCCGCCGATATCAGTGTCGCAGAGGCTTGGGATGCTGAAATTTGCCGTAGAATCAATGACATTGAAGCTGGCAAAACTGAACTCTTGGATTCAGATGAAGCCATTGCACGCGCCAGGGATCGGATAAGGAGCTGATTTTGAAAGTAAAGGTTAGCACGGAAGCTACCGAAGAACTGATCGAAGCTGCCGCTTGGTATGAGCTGGAAGTCCCCGGCCTTGGAGATCAGCTGATCGATACATTTGAGCAAGCGACAATCAAGCTCAGTGAACCCAATCCGCCACTTGTCCCCGTGGTTGGCGAAGCTGCCAGGATGGGAGCAAAAAGACTTATCCTTCAACGATTCCCTTTCTCCATTGTGACGATAGAAAATAGTCAAGCGATAACAATTATCGCTTTCGCTCATCACTCCAGAAAGCCTGGTTACTGGCACGAGCGAATCACCCCATAACACCCGCGCTCAACAGCGCAGTGAAACTGCGCCTGTTGCAATCGTTGGTTATGCGGCTGATTCATGCTCGACATCCCAGCCTGGAAATACCAATACGGCAGGATGACACCGCAGCGCTTTAGCAAAAACTTTTGCACGATCAACGCCAAGGCGTACGCGATTATTCTCAATAGCGGAAATTGTTGATTGCGCAATGCCCGTTGCAACAGCCAGGTCGTTCTGACTCATCTCTTGCAGCTCACGCAATATACGCAACGAATCCCCTACATACCAAATAGAGTATATACCATATAAAGTATGTCACGAGTGTTCGCTTAACCGCGATTGCGGAAGCGGGCCTGTCGCTGACGCATCCGACCATGGTCTTCGCTATCGCGCATTCGGCGACATCAAATCGACAACCCAATCGATAAACACGCGTAATTTTGCACTGACATGCCGGTTTTGCGGGTAGGCAACGTATAGCGGCATTGGCTCGAGCTGCCAGTCTTCGAACAAGGGGACAAGTTCACCGCCGCTCAATGCGTCCCTGGCCACGTAGGTAGGCAACGACAGGATGCCCAAACCGGCAAGACCGGCCGCCAGAAGTGCATTGCCGTCATCGGCCGACAGCAGGTATCGGCCTTGCACGGTGATGCTTTCACCCTGCTTTTTCAGGACATAGGGTAACGGCTTGCCGGTGCGCTCCCAGGTGAAACCAACCACGCAATGATCCGGACCTGCCAACTCCTTTGGGTGGGACGGAACACCCACCCGCTCCAGATAGCCCGGCGCAGCATAGAGGCCGAACGGCAAATCACCCAGACGGCGCGCGACCAGTGACAGATCGGTCAGTTCACCGCCACGCACTACGCAGTCGACGCCTTCGCCAACAATGTCCACTGCCCGATCGCTGACACCCAGATCGAGCTGTATATCGGGGTACTGTGCATAAAACTGCGGTAACGCAGGTATCAGAATAAAGCGAGCCAGCGGGCTTGGCACATCAACCCGCAACCGACCGCGGGGCGATGCAACCGCACTGGATACGCTGGTTTCGGCATCGTCCAGATCTGCCAGTAACTTTACAGCTCGCTCATAGTAGGCGGCGCCATCGGCAGTCACATTCACTTTACGGGTAGTGCGGTTGAGCAGCTTTACGCGCAGGCGTGCCTCCAGCTGCTGTATCAATTGGGTGAGGCTGGTCTTGTTCATGCGCAACGTTTCTGCCGCTTTGGTAAAGCTGCCTGTTTCGACCACCCGAACGAAGGCTTGCATGGCGTTGAACCGGTCCATTGTTACTCCAGACTCATTTGGATTGTTTGGATTATACAAACAATGTTAATGGGAAGGGGCCGTTTATTGATCATCAGTATCCATCTAAAGTACCTCCATCATTCACCACGGTCCATGACGACCAATCAATGACGGAGCTTCACATGACAAAACGTGACGTTGTTTTCCCACCCGGCAGGCAAGCATTGTACGAGCAGAACCGCTACTCGCCGGCACTGCGTTCCAATGGTTTTTTATTTGTATCTGGCCAGGTCGGTAGCCGCGAGGACGGCTCGCCCGAACCGGATCTGGAAAAACAGGTGCAGCTCGCCTTCGATAACCTGAATGCCATCCTCAAAGCGGCAGGCTGTACATTTGAGGATGTGGTCGACACCACTCTGTTCGTTGTCGACCCGGAGTCGAATTTCGACAAGGTCATGAAAGTTGTGCATGACAACTGGGGAGACGCACCCTACCCAACACTGACCGGCATTGGGGTGACCTGGCTGTTTGGATTTCAGTTTGAAATCAAAGTCATTGCGCGACTGCCAGAGGCAGATTGACCACTTGCCTGTGCTGTTGCTACAAGCCGAGTTTGACCCACTGGCAAACACCGATGCCCATGCCCGCTTCTTTGTGAAAATTGCCAACACAAACAAGCAGTGGGTCGTGCTTGCCGGCGGTGAATCAATCCGGCCGCCACATCACGTAGCCGTCAGCATCCCTGGCTCGACGCAGCATTGTGACCAGTGGCTCGGCCCGGGCTGGCAAAGGCACCTCTTTGGGTTCATCACTTTCCTCATCGTCATCCCAGCCATCGCCCTCCTCCGGCTCATCAGGGCTAGCGTTGGCTGGACTGTCCTGCCCACGCGCCTGTACCCGCGCAATTGTTGACACCAGTCGTTCCAGTGCAGAGGCCAGCGCCTCACCACTGACCGACCCCTCCGTACTGCCACCGTGACCCATCATGGTCAGCAGTTGATCGGCGGTACTGCCAAGCATGACAAATTCCGCTGACTCCTCACTGTAGAATTTGATTAGCATCGGTGTCGCTCCTGAAGTGTTTAGTGCAGACAGCGCTGAATTGATAGGGATAGCGCCCAACAAGCCGGCTGTGGCCCTAAGGAAATTGCGGCGCTGCATAGCTAATGGCTCCAACTGATGAAGGGGGGGCAAATGCTTACGGCCGAATAATGCCAATTCCGTTTTCAATAGTAATGGTCGTTCCTAATGGTTCCGAAAGCCTCTGCAGGCGCTCAAGGATGCGCTGAGCGACCTCTGGGGGTGCGATTACCGGAATGCCTCGACGGGCAAGTTTCTCTTCTTCGTAGCCCAGTTCTATCGGATGCAGCCGAACTTCGTAGAGTTCATTATTGCGAAATTCATTTACAGCAATAATGCTTTCATATTTGACTGGTATTTCCTCGAATCCCGGTGGGCCGACTGCCCGGCCGGGCGCGCCGCGACCTGCCAACCCGATCACATCCATCTGGCGGATAAATTCATTCAGACCGTAGAAGATTGGCCGATTTTTGTAGATCTCGATTCCACGCAAGGTGTGCACACCTGTGCCCTGAATGATGTCCGCACCATTGTCGATAGCCTGCCGGGAGAATTCAGGGAGGTAACCGGGAATACTAGGATTGGTATCCAGATGCTCACCTTCGTCCAGACCTTCACCACGAAACCCGCCGCGTGAGTCATGAAAATGGTGGGCATGAATCGCGACAGTGATAAGGTCGGAGATTCTTTTTCCTTCAGTAACTGCGGTCATGATGTCGCGCACGTCGCCTTCGTTTACTTCAAATGAGAAGTAGGGTTCAGTAACATCCGGCGCTGCCTTACGGAAACTCTGGCCAAGAAATTGAATATGGTCGTCAGTGTTGGCCCCGCGTGCAAAATGGCTTGTGCCATTAGGGAAAAGATCTCGCAAAGTGCTTACTGCATGCCAGTCGCTTTGTGGCACCATAAACTGTCGCTGCACCCGCAATGGACTCAGTCCACCTCGGCCGGGCCACTCCCCGCTCATCGGAGCCGCGTACGGCTGATAGTCAGAGGCTGCCACCATACCCACACGCCCCCGTTCGCTACTGACAAACCGGGCTGCCCGAGCGGCCCAATACGTCTCCCCGTAGCCGGCGTGCTGAATGCCGACGCGTTCAAGGTGCTTACCTGTTTCTTTCAAGCCTTCGATGCCGAAGTCATTAGCGTGATTATTGGGCCGCGCAACGATGTCGATACCCATTTCTTTCAGCCACTGTGCAGCCGCCGGCTCAGCACCAAAGCCACCCGGGGCTGACCCGCGGAAGGTACGCCCATCAATAATCTGTGTCTCAAGGTTGCCGGATACAACGTCCACGCTATGCAACAAATCAACCACCTCCGAAAAACCAGGCGTGTTCAACATTTGCTCCAGTGAGTATGCGATGATGATGTCACCGACCACTGCAATCGTGAAACCGTCATCTACCGTGGTGGCGAGTTCCGATTGCGGGACTTCCTGCGCCACCACGCTGCCTGCGAAGAACACAGGCAACAGTGGGGCAATTGCTTTCCTTAGAATCCTGGACATGGAGATGACTCCTGTATTTTTGATTGTTCTTATTGATACATGGTGAGGATACCTTACTCCTTCACGATGTGCAGGGAATCAGTCGTTATAAAAACGTTTCCGCTGAAACGTTTTTGAGGCAGCTCTAGTCCACATCTTTCGCACTAACCACCCGAAACTGCATCGGATCAGTACCCGGAACCAACACCATCTGCACATCAAAATAGACAGTGTCGTCGGGGAAGACAAAATAGCCCAGGCGCGGGATCTGCAGGATCACGTTGATATGGATATCATCCGCGTACGCATACGCCGTGCGCCCCAGGCTATCGGTGACAATGGCATGCGGGCCCCTTGATGTGCAGATTGCCGGAGAACAGGTAATCATCCTCATAGTACATCTGCCAGAACAGCACATCGATGCTGTCGCCCCGGTTGAGCGGGAACTGACCGTTATACAGACACTTGAAGCGACAGGAAATCTGCCGGAACGCGCCGACATGACTACCCAGATGACGATCGGAGCCAAGAATAAAATGCCCGGCAATAGGCTCATCACCCTGATTGTGCAAGGTGCCTGACACCTCGATATGACTGCCGGCACTCACCGTGTCAGGATAGTCCAATACCAGCGAGGCTTTGATGTCTGCCGAACCCGCTTTTGCATTGGTAGTGTTTAACGCGTTGAGCGCAGCGGGATCACCCTGCCCGTCGGGCGCCACAATCGCCACGAAGTCACGCCGTAGGTGCACGTCATTGATGCTCCTGTACTCAGTGCCGGAGAGTTTCAGGCTGATGTTGGAAATCCTGATCATATGACCAGCAGGTGCACCGGCGCTGACCTGAAGCGTATTCCAATAGAATTGTGCTGAGGTGCCGGGGTGGAGCGGAAAGCCTAGGGCGGAATCGACCGGGCAGAGTGGCTGACCACAGGTGTTATTTACCTCCAGTTCCGCGTATGGCTGCAATTGCCCGTGGTTGGAGCTGTAACCGCCACCGCCGTAGCGTTCGACAGATGTGCCGGAGTCTGCGGGGTTGGTGATTTCGATGTCCAGCGTGGTTTCGCCGCCGGGGGTAATGTAGGTGCGATCGGTTATCAGGTCGGCGGTGATGGGGCTTTGGGCAGTGGCTTGGAATGGCAGGACAGTTAGGAGTAGCAGGACGGCGACTCTGGTAATATTAAGTGTGTACATGGGTTACGTCCCTATATTTTTGTGAGCATTGGAATGTAACATTGCAGCGTTTGGGCTAGGGTCAAGATTAGAAGTCTGACTCGTATTCGTCCTTGAAACCTAACGCCTCGCTCACCGGACAATTAGAATCGAAGCGAGTAATTTATCCGAGTGAAGCGCTTTGCTATACAACTTTAAGCTATGCTATAAGTATTCAGGTAAAGGGTCATTCTCTAAGTACCCCATGAGTTCATCATTTGCTAAAATCGATCTGTATAGTACAGCATCCCATGAGTTGATAGATTTTTCTTCTTCCATTTCTAGAAATATAGAGAAAAGACACCATAAGCTTTCGCTTTCATTCTCCCGAGAGGCTTTAGCTCTCCGCAGAACACTTATATACCTTGTTTTAAAATGCTCTTTGAATCGATTGAGAAAATCTATTCCTTCCAAATGTGACTTAACAAGCAAACTTAGCTCTTCTGGCAATTCTTCATTAACAGAAATATGAATTGAAGGAGTCGCAAATGGAGTCGTAAAAGTTATTGAGAACAAAGGTCTGTCTACATCATCGAAATAGGGGTGAATGTACCTCTTTTTTCCATCTTCGGTAATATAGCCCGTGAGCTTTTCACCCTGACACCAGTCACACATAGGCGTTAAGTTCAGCAGCAAAACTGAAAGCTCAGGAAACATATCTTTTGGAAGGTAATGATCTAGAGTTCTTGGCCGTCCAGGCTCTCCACAGCTAGGGCAAACAACTAGCCCATTCCGTTTCCGAATGGCCTCCAACTGCAGAAAGGGCAGCTTTCCCTTCTTAGGTGAGTATAAGCCAATCAAGGATTTCTTTCGTTGACTGGCCTCTTCTTCACAATCTGTATAGTCATTAAGATCAAGAGGAGTGAGCATTAATGGATTACCATTTTGCTCTATAAAAATTTCAGCTTGCGCTACAAGGTCATGCGCTATCCGATCATAGAATTGCCTATAGTTACGCCTCTCCGCCAGTATATTTCTCAATACCTCAACGGAGTCTTCTTCGGGAAGCTGTACTTTAGATACCATCAGGCTTCCTTGAATTGAGCAATTTTATCAAAATCTCCTCATTAATCTCCCGCCCAAGCTTGTCAATAATAACCTGGGGGTCGGCATAGATTGCCAGCTGGTCTTGTATCCATCTATCAAACGGCTTAGTAATAGAGTTATCGCCAAAGACATACGAAGAAATTCTTTGCATGTCTCCCCCAAATGTTTCAAAGGGAGGGTGTTCGACTTCGACTATATCATTCTGTTTTCGGTAGACGTGAACACATTTGGCTGGAACCTCCCTAGTAATCGCTAAAGAATGTGTAGCCAAAATTGCTTTAGATGAAAATGCTTTCAAAACCTTTTTAAGAAGCTCAATAAACTCTATCTCAAGTGAAGGATGTAAGAAAAGCTCTGGCTCATCTATCACAACCAAACTGTCTTTCCTTATTTGTCCGACAACGTTAACTACAATATAACAAAACAATCTTTGCCCAGAGCTGATTTCAATTTTCTCATTGTTCTTTATGAAAACCGCACCAGATTCGAATTTAATATATTCATCTAGATTAATTTTCCACTCATCTATTTTCCCAATTACATTCTTATTAATTTTCAGGTATTTATTATCTATACCGACTACGAATTCAGAAAAATCCGGTATCTGATCGAAAAGATCGATATCTTCGATAATTTCAAACGCAATATACTCAAATTCAATCGCTGACTTTAGTACAGAAAGTATAGTTTCGAACTTATTTGTCCAATTTATAAGTTCGCCAAACTTTATATCGTCATAGAGTGATCTTAGAATTGACGACACAGAATCGCTTGCTGGTAGATTTCTACTAATACCTATTCTTTGGTTACCGTCTGGGTCCTCAACAAGCCGACGAAAGCCAAAGTATCTATACGCATTCTTATCTTTCAGGCTGGTCTCGGACAAATCAATTGTAAACTCCTCGAACGGGCTATAAGAGATAAGGATTAATTTAGAAATATTTGGATAATGATCGAATGGTTCATGCTGCATTTCATCAAGCGCAGGCTTGCTACCCCGATCCACGCCAAGCCAGTATTCAACCAAGGACTTTAGGGTATAAGATTTCCCGATCCCGTTTTCACCGATTAGAACGTTAATGTCGTAAGGGAGTAATTCAGAGTTAAATCTGAAATGCACAGGCTCAATCAAACCATCCCTTCTTATAGTATTGAGAGTGAAGTCCTTTATACTCGACTGCTCCTCATTGAACAACTTCCAGCCGTCTTCATAAGCTTTTCTTGCCCCAGCCTCCCGAAGAGGCGATGTGGAAAAATTATCATGCTTGATCAAGCGAATTGCGCTTTGATCCCCTATGATATTCTCGAGATAACCGGCATCTCTTATAAGATTAAGGGCATCTATTGCCTCATCCATTCCAACTTTGGCGATCAACGCGCCATAAAAATCAATATCACTCGGAACCGATACATAATTCAGCTCTGGAATAGGAAAAAACCCTTCCCAGCCCCCCTCACATAGCTCGTTCAGTTTCGTTGGCGAATCAATGTCATTTTCAATTAGAAGCTTTAGACCAAATTCGAAATAATTTTCCCCGTCAACGTACAGGACGGCATTAAGTGTAGTGCATATTCCATAGTCATTCCAATTATTGAATGACAAGGAAAGCATGGTACTTTCAGATAGTAGCTTAGCCGGTGAAGCACGCCAATTACTGCCTTTCTGATACAGCACTTTCATTTATAGCTTATTCCTTTTTTTTAGGCTAACAAATAAGTTGCCTTGTGCTAGCCGCTGAAATTCCACATTCTCAGCATATATTAAGCTTGGGCAGCGCCCTGGGAAAGTAGCATTCCCGTTTTATCTTGGCATAAGTATCTATAGCTTTGAGGAGGCTCAATTTTATTCTTAGACCTAAGCTGCTTTAACGTAACCCTTTGCTCCAAGTCCCAATATTGTAAAATCTCTATAGCCGATGCTAGATCACATCCACTAAAGTACTCCAAAAACTCCTCTCGACTAACCCCGGATTGATTTCCAACTTTCTTCCAAAGTAATAATGGTTTTTCCTGAATGATGTTGCCGATAACAAATGCACCAACCAAACACATGGTCGGGCTTGATTCATAAACTAAAGCCAAATCCCCAGCACTTACTCTGGGGCACTTCCTTCTTAACTCATATATTTTTTCTCCACTAGAGATAAGAGACACATATTTTGGCTTAATCGAGAAAAGTACAGCTTTGTTTTCCACTTTAATTTGTTCCATCAATGTATATATTCATGAACTGCTCATTTGTGATTTTTTTGGGGCCAAAAGGCTGTCCGTTAATTCCATAATTCAAAAAATCTTTTAGTTCAATCGGCCTCTTAAAATACTCAGTTTGATAGAATCTAATGGCCATCACTTTTCCACTAGGATCATCTTTAGTAATCTCCATTAGATTACTCCACTCATAGATACCAAGTCGCTTATATTTTTTGAATAGTTTTTTTGCGGCATCAGTCTCGGAAGAAATAAGCCTTGAGCAAGCACGAATTTCGCTCACTTTATTTGCTCCGTGACTACTTACATACCACAGAATTCTAGCTCCAGCGACCATGTTAAATTTTTTAGGGGATCTGTAATACACATTTTCAATATTAAAGTGCTTCGTAGGATCGGCACCCCATAGCTCTTTTTCAGCAAGAGCTTCATCAAACAAGTGAAGTGCCCAGATAGGCCTAATAGGTATCAAATAGGTAGGAATGTCCCCATCGGTGACTTTAAGTGGCCAAAAAGCTTCCTCATAGAGAGCTGAATTATCTGCCTCAGTCAAGAAGGCAGATAAGTTATCCTTAACTGGCTCAGTTATCTCAGTTAATTTGGCGAAAAATCCACCAATGCTTTTCCTTGCTGTTTCTAAGTCACACTTCATGTTGGCAGAAATTCGGACCCAGCCACCATCCGACTTAATAAAGCCCTTCGCTTGAAATAGATCATCATTTTGGAAACCAGAAACATCATCGGTGTACTTAATAAGCGACACCTGCCCATCTGCATGGGAGAATATTTCTGCCCAAGAAAAATTTTGAGCGATAGTTTTTGATGTTAGATCTCCGTTATGGCGCATAACATCAATTGATAGTTCGTCTTCAACTTTTTTAAAACTTAGAAAAGCTATTTTTTGTTTATTGTCACTTGAGATCAACAGCACTTTATATTGATCGGGGTTTGCTAAAGCAGTTCGCAGTTTAGCCTCTAAAACCTTCCTTTTTTCTCCATGCGAAGGAATGCAAAAATGCTCTGCTATTTCAGTAATTTCACTACTTGACGGGCAACGAACATGATATTGCGTTCGTGAAATCGAGCGAGGTGTATATTTTTCCAAATTCTCAATTTGATCTAGCTGAGTTATGAATTCAACTGGCCTCAACGGCGAAATATTACATACTTCATATATTTCACTAGCTTTATCTAGGATCCCTGTGTCCTGGGTTATAAAGAATTGGAATCCTGCCGCTGCTGAATATGCGATGTGATGTAAATCCGAGCGATCCCTATCGTTTAATTTACTTCCCCACAATGGAGCCAAGGAATCACGGTAATTCTCAAATGAAGATCTTTTAACCTCAACTCTCTCAAAATTATTAGCAAAAGCATTGCTGCGCTTTTTGTCTTCAATATTCTTCTTTCTTTCTGTTTCAACATAAATTTCAGGAGTAACAAAATATCTTACATAAGATGCCATTGTGTCAGAAATTAAAGCAAGTGCTTCCTCATTCTCCGCTTTCTGGGGCTCGCTCATCTTAAACACGATATTGGCATCAAGCACCGCCCAAGTTAGGTCATCATCATTATGCTTAGGCATCATTTCATAGAAGAAATCGGGTATATCAAACTTAAAATACCAGATGGTTAATTCTGAGCCTCCCTTAGCTTTTCCCTGCATATGCCCTACACATTCAAAGCCAAGGCTAGGCCACATTCTACTGATTTCGTAGTCGCTCCTGCATCGAACCTCAATGCCCTTGCAATGGCCATCATCAACTCTACGCCTAAGGGCCTCAAATAGAACCCGAGCACCACCTCTGCCTCGTATTTCATCCGAAATACAGAGATGAGAAATAACGACACGCCGTCTAGCAGACCTGTATAAAAGGTATCCTTTAACTATTCCGCTATCCAAGAGATATAGAATTAAATTCTTTCGGGCATGTTCTTCAAAAGCACCTCTCGGAAACAGGCCTAGTGTAGCTCTATTCTTTTTCCAAATATTGATTGCTGACTCAAACTGTTCTTTAACAGATGAGTCTGCGCTTATACTGAAGTCATGTCTGCTCGGTGAAGTGTCTAACATTTCTTTATGCGTTTCTATTCTTAATAAATGGAGAGTTTTAATGTCCGCTTTGGGCCGAAAACGGATTTACTAAGCCCACTCTATAACGCCCGCAATAAATGGCGTGAGCAACGAGCATCCGGCAGTCGCAGGGAGCGAATTTAATTCGCTTGGTTAGCCATTCTAGACCCACTGATTTTCATAAATCGTTCTTCTAAGCGCTCGGGCGGCGAACAGTGCCATTACTTCTAGCTCTTTTTCCGACTCTTCAGGAGCATCAATCAGCTTCTGATCATCCCATGGGTAATTTACATGCACCCACTTATTTCGATACTTCCGTAGCTTGTGCAAATCAGATCGAAGATCGTCAGCTATAGGAGAACTTTCAATTAGCTCGAAGAGGCTGTTACGTGCTTTCTCGGAATACTCGGAGCGAAGATAGGTTTCGATTCCAGAAACTGCCGTCAGTATTGATGCCAAGCTTGCTCCATGCACAAATGCCTGGTCAGATTCTCGCACAATAAAAGAGCACCACTCTGACAGGATGACCCCGCCTTTTAACAGCTCTTCATCAAGCGAAACTATGTGGTTCCAGCGTTCTTCTTCGTTCACATAGCTAACATTTATATCGTGTACAAGCACGATTCCTGGTCATTTCTGCACGCTATCTCAATACAGCAAAACAACGGCCGTATCAGCTAAATTATTGAGTCGAACCAACATCTCAAAAACTCTGGGCTATAGAGCGTCAATATGAGAGCGCACACCTATCCGGATACGCGTACCTACCTGCTATCTCCGACCTGATGGCTTGTTGGCTCTTCAACCACGCTACCAACCTCAGGTGCTATCGCGTATTTGACAAGTAGGGAGTCAGGCCATTGACCGATATCAACAGATTCAAGGGGATAGCACAAGTAGCCATAGGGCTAATATGGGGCTAATTGCGACGAGGGACACGTTTTTAGGGGAGCAGGCGCCCTGACGGGCACCCTTTCACAACTGTTTAGTCGACTTCCGCCAAATTCCCATACTCCTCCAACCAACTCTTCCGATCCCCCGCCCTCTTCTTCGCCAGCAACATATCCAGCGCCTCATCGGTGGTGCTATTACCAGCAACAACATCATCATCAGGCAACGTCAGCTGCACCAGACGCCTTGTATCGCGGCTCATGGTAGTCTCACGCAGCTGCAATGGGTTCATCTCACCCAGCCCCTTGAAGCGCTGTACGTTGACCTTGACGTTTTTCTTTTCGGCGGCGATGCGGTCCAGAATACCGATACGCTCATCCTCGTCCAGTGCGTAGTGGACGTCTTTGCCGGCGTCGATGCGGTACAGGGGGGGCATGGCGACGTAGATGCGGCCGGCGGCGACTAGGGGTCTGAAATGTCTGATGAACAACGCGCACAGCAGGGTGGCGATGTGCAGGCCGTCGGAGTCGGCGTCGGCGAGAATGCAGATCTTGCCATAGCGCAGCCCGGTGATGTCATTGGCGCCGGGGTCGACGCCAAGTGCCACGGAGATGTCGTGGACTTCCTGGGAGGCGAGGATTTCGTTGGAGTCAACTTCCCAGGTATTCAGGATTTTGCCTCGCAGCGGCATGATGGCCTGGGTTTCACGGTCCCGCGCCTGTTTGGCGGAGCCGCCCGCTGAATCACCCTCTACCAGAAACAGTTCGCCCGCCATCACATCCTGCGTTGAACAGTCGGCAAGTTTGCCGGGCAGCGCGGGGCCGCTGGTCACACGTTTGCGTTCCACCTTTTTGCTGGCACGCATGCGGCCCTGGGCGTTGTTGATGCACATCTCGGCCAGCAGTTCGGCGTCGGCGGTGTGCTGGTTCAGCCACAGGCTGAAGGCATCCTTGACCACGCCACTGACAAAGGCGGCGCTCTGGCGTGACGACAACCGTTCTTTGGTCTGTCCGGAGAACTGCGGGTCTTTCATTTTGGTGGAAACCACATAACTGCAGCGATCCCAGATGTCTTCCGGGGTCAGCTTGACTCCGCGCGGCATCAGGTTGCGGAATTCACAGAATTCGCGCATGGCATCCAGCAGGCCCGTGCGCAGGCCGTTGACATGGGTGCCGCCCTGCGCCGTGGGAATCAGGTTGACGTAGCTTTCCTGCAGCAGCTCACCGCCCTCCGGCAGCCATAGTACGGCCCATTCGACCGCTTCGTCATTGCCTTTCATGTCACCGGCAAAAGGCTCTACCGGCAAGGTAATGGAATCACCGGTGCCTTGCAGCAGGTAGTCGATCAGCCCGTCCTGATACAACCATTCTTCGCTCTGGGCTTTGTCTTCATCAACGGTGTTGTCGATAAACACCACGCGCAGGCCCGAGCACAGCACGGCCTTGGCGCGCAGCACATGTTTCAGGCGGGTGATGGAGACCCTGGCGGAGTCAAAATATTTTTCATCGGGCACGAAGCGCAGCGTGGTGCCGGTCTGGCGCTTGGCGACGGTGCCGATCTGTTTCAGCTCTGTGGCCTTGTCACCGTTCTCGAAACGCATCTGGTGCACTAGGCCATCACGCCGGACAGTGACTTCCACGTAGTGCGACAAGGCGTTAACCACGGACACGCCGACACCGTGCAGACCGCCTGAAAAGTTGTAGTTCTTGTCGCTGAACTTGCCGCCTGCATGCAGGCGCGTCATGATCAGCTCGATACCGGAAACTTTTTCTTCCTTGTGAATATCCACCGGCATGCCACGGCCATCGTCTTCGACTTCGATGGCGCCGTCTTTGTGCATGGTCAGGGTGATGGTTTTGGCGTGACCGGCCAGGGCTTCGTCGACGCTGTTGTCGAGCACTTCCTGTACCAGGTGATTGGGCCGTGTGGTGTCGGTGTACATGCCGGGACGTTTGCGCACCGGGTCGAGCCCGGTGAGTACTTCAATGGCATCGGCGTTGTAGTTGTTGCTCATATCCTGCTTCTTACCTTGTGTTTTTGCTCTGGCCGGAGAATGGCCAATCAGTAGCCACCGGCCTGTTCGTCCACCTTGACTTCGTAGTCCTGCAGGCGCTCTACCTGGGTCTCAATGCGACCGTCAGGGTGCAGATCAAACCAGCGGTAGGCCGGGCTGCGCAGATCCAGGGCAAAATCCTCGACACCGGGTTTGAACTGGATACAGGTCGACGGTGTACAGAAAAAGCGCAGGCCATGTGCTTCGAAGTCCAGAGTCTGATGAATGTGGCCATAAACAATACCACGCACATGATCATGGCGCTGGAGAATTTCAATCAGGGCATCTGCATTGTGCAGACCAATGTCCTGCATCCAACTGGCTGTGCCCGGCACCGGGTTGTGGTGCAGGCATACCAGCGTATGCATCAGTGTGTCATCGTTTGCCACGCTGGCCAGGCTGGCCTCCAGATGCGCCAGCTCATGCGCTGACAACAGACCATGTACTTCACCCGGCACGGCGGTATCGAGCATGATGATCTGCCAGTTGGCCAATTGTACGCGTTCGACAAATGCTGCCTTGAAGGCCGGCGTGCTGAGCATCCCGGAGCGCCTGTCATGGTTGCCGGGGATCCAGCTAAACGGGGCGGGAATGCGGGCCATGGTGTCGGCAAAGCGTTGGTAGGCTTCGGATGAAGCGTCCTGGGCGATATCGCCGGTGGCCACTATCCAGTCGGGTTCGGGCTGCTGGCGGGCGATCAGATCGACAACACGAACAAAGCTGTCCTGCGTGTTCAGACCAAGCAAGGCTGCATCCGGATTCCTGAACAGGTGCGTGTCAGTAATCTGCAACAGTCGTAACGGCTTTGCCCGATATTCCCCTGAAGGTTTCTGCATAATCTACCCGATACAAAGAAAATCTGCTGTTCGTGCACTGATGCCTGAACTCAAGCACAGGCGCAGCCACTCTGCCAGAAACTCATTGATCTGCCTCTTCTCATCCTGATGATACATGTCGCCGTTGGGAACAGCACACCGGGCCGGAATCTGTCGATGGCCCTGATAGCTGATCGGTTCGGCGGTATTGGCGTCGTGGTACATCCTGACCACAATCACGGGTGCCGGACTCCAGGCAGGAAATCCACTTTGCACCTGAATTTCGATGGTGCTGGTGTATGCAAATGCCTCTACCAGACTCACTTTGATGCGAATCGGCGGTCGGCCAGCATGGCTGGGCTTACTCCGGCGGTCGGAGCCTATCAGGAACTCCCATTCTTTTATGTCGTCCAGTTCACATTTCGGACAATCCGGATCAAGTTTTCCACTCTGCCCCGCTCTTCCGGATTCTAGAGCAGGGATCAACCGTAGTAAACGAATATAGTTTTCGTCACAGGTCTGCATGTAAGCGGTCAGATCGACGCGGTAACGCGAGCGCGCCTGGTGTTTGTCGAGAATGGCTGCCATCGTCTATTCAACCACCGTCGCACCGATGCCGGCCCGCTTGAGCCGCAGCCATTGCAGGGCAATGATGGCCATCGCATTATTGATACGTCCGCACCGCAACGCTGCCCAGGCATCGTCAAAGCCCAGTACAACCACCCGGATGTCCTCATTCTCGTTGGCCATGCCATGAAATCCGCCCGCCTGTGCGGCATCAACCTCGGCGTAGAACAGACTGATGCGCTCGGTGCTGCCACCGGGGCTGTTGAAATAGTGGCAGATAAACTCAGGCGCTGCGATAGTCAGACCGGCTTCTTCAGTGACTTCGCGTCGCGCCATTTCCTGCGCCGACTCGCCCTCATCGATAATGCCCGCCACCAGCTCAAGCGCCCAGGGACTTTGATCCATGCTATCCAACAGGCCGACCCGGAACTGCTCTACCAGCACCAACTGATCATTGACCGGATCAAACAGCAGCACACCGGCCGCCTGATCGCGACGGAACAACTCGCGGTTGAAATCCGGGCTCCAGCCACCGGCAAACAGGCGATGACGCAGCACAATACGGTCAATGGCAAAAAAGCCCTGATAGGCGGTATCTCGGCTGACAATCGTCACATCCTGACGATCGTAGACCGGTCGATAAGAGGACATCGGGATTCCTGTCACTGCTGCGGCAGTGGATGCTGAGTGATTTATCTTAACAGTCAAACAGCATTATGCCGCAGCAAACGTTCCGGGGCTAGTTGCTCAGACTTGACAGGCGATACTGGACCAGGGGCTCAAGCAGGCGATACCAGATGGAGCTGGGCTTGACCGGTTTCTCCAGGCTGACCAGACAAATGCAGTCGGTATCAAGCGTTGCCGTTGGCTGGTGACGTTCCCCCACGTGGCGTACAACAAAATCACCCTTAACGTACTTGCCTTCGGCATCGGAGAAACTGCCTTTCAGCAATACCGTAATCTCTTCACCCCGATGCTCATGCTCAGGCATGCGGCCACCGGCTTTGATATCGTAAATGGCGGTCTCGCGTGACTTCTCACCGATATTCACCGGCGCAATACGCAGAGATTTGCCAAACTGCGCCCATTTCAGGCCGTGCAGGCCATCGGCGGCCAGCTTTTGCACCACACGGGGCAGGCCCGACGTGTTAGCCGGGCTGATACGGGCGGCCTCAGCCGCGGCCGGCGCGACCGCCGTGTTATCTGCACCCGCGTCACCGGTTTCGATGCGCGCCATCAGCTTGTCGAAGCCACCGTCATCGGCAGCCACATCCGGCTCCAGACGGACCATCAACTGGCCGCCAAGATCACTTAGCTGCTGTGCATGACTGCGGCATTTTGAACAGAATTCCAGGTGCGCCGCGACACAGATCGCCTCGGACAACGGCAGATTGCCGGCAGCAAAGTCGGTCAGAAATTTAGCGTCAGGATGAAAAGAAACCATAGTATTACCTGAAAGTTGAGTCCCGTTTCGGGCGAATCTCTCTGAGTATGTGTAATTTGTGTGTCTAACGGTCTATCAGTATCTGCATTTTGCTAAGCGCCAGCCGGATTCTCGATTTCACTGTTCCCAGCGGCAAACCAAGTTCCTCAGCCACTTCGCTGTGTGACTTGCCTTCCATGAAGGCTTTATACAGCACCTGAACCTGCTCATCCGGCAAAGACGCCATCGCCTGCTTGATCACCTGTTCCGACCGGCGTTGCTGCAGATCAACCAGGGGTTCGGGCGATTCCGGCTCATGCCAGATATCTTCGATATCAATTTTCCTTTCGTTGCGGTCATTACGACGAATGAAATCAATCCGGGTGTTTCTGGCAATGGTAAATATCCAGGTGTTGACACTTGCCTTGCTGCTATTAAAGGACGCAGCTTTGTTCCACACCTTGATCAGGACTTCCTGGGTGATCTCCTCGGCCTCAGACCTGTTGGCACCCGCCCCCATGCTTTTCAGCAGGAATGCCCGAATCATGGGTGTAAAGTGCCTGTACAGTGCCTGGAAGGCCACCCGGTCGCGTGCTACCGCCACCCGCCTGACATTTTCTGCCCACGGATCCGGCACTGAGCTACGCCCCGGCTGCACACTTGCTGTCTTTTCCATGTCGTCGTTATTGTCCACTGATAATCCGGTCTACCTGGCTGATTTACCGCGATTTTTAAGCTTCTCGCAGGCTTTTACGCCGCTATCGCCGACGCGGATCACTGTTGCTCGTTTACTGACGGTTGTCCGTCGGCAGTCGGGTAACGTTGATCCAGCGATATGGCCCACTCGTATTCAGAGGAACAAGCATACGCGCGTTCTGCGACGGCCGACAAGCGAGAGTCAATCATGGCAAGCGACATGAATACAGTGAGCAGCAACCTGCGGGCGGCGCTGATCAGTGACTTCAAGGATTTTTACCGGACCCCGGACATCGCCGGGCTTGAAGGCATTGACCGTATTTATACCCAGGACGTTGAACTTCGGGACCCGATACACGCAGTCAACGGACGCCTGGCATTAAAAAACTATCTGCGCGGCATGTACGAAGGGGCTCATGAAATGAGCTTCCGCTATCTGGACGACCAGATCTCCGAGCATACGGCTACCATCACCTGGGTTATGCGCTTCAGTCATGGCCGCCTCAACGGTGGCAAACCGATTGACGTCACTGGCGTGACAGTGATCCACTTTACCGACCGGATTTATTATCAGGAAGATTTTTACGACATGGGCGCCATGCTCTACCGCCACATCCCCGTGCTGGGATCCCTGATTCGCTTCATCAACAAGCGCCTGGCAGCCTGAAATGCCGACATGCTGAGGTCATCACCACCACTCGGCTACAATAAGACGGAGCACGAACATGCAAATATGGATTACCGGCGCAGGTTCAGGTATCGGCAAAGCACTGGCCTTGCGTTACGCAGCGGGCGGGCACCATGTTGTGATCAGCGGCAGAACGCTGGACAAGCTGGAGGCGGTGCGGGATGAGGCCGGGTCACTGTCCGGCAGCATCATGCCCATGACCTTTGATGTCACCGACGATCATGCGACCGGGAGCAGCAGCGCACAGTTGGCAAACCTGGTGTCGCATCTGGATCTGGTGATCATGAACGCCGGCGCGTGTGAATACATCAAAGGCCAGACGCTTGAACCTGACATGTTCCGGCGCGTCATGGATGCCAATTTTTTTGGCATGATCAACACCACGAATGCGGCCCTGCCATTGTTGCGCAAAGCCCCGCAGCGCCCGGTGCTGGCCGGCGTCTGCAGCCTGGCCGGATTTATCGGTTTCCCGCGCGCAGAAGCCTACGCCGCATCCAAAGCCGCCAGCCGTTACCTGATGCATTCCCTGCGCATCGACTTCAGTGATTTTGTTGACGTATGCGCCATCAATCCGGGTTTTGTCGAAACCCCGATGACCGAGCGCAACGACTTCCCCATGCCCTTTCTGATGACCGCTGATGAGGCTGCGGGTCGTATTCAGGAAGGCCTGAAAAAGCGTCCGCGTGAACTCAATTTCCCGCGCCGGCTAACTTTGATGTTGCGCCTGGCGCAGCTTTCCGGTGGCCTGTGGTATGCCCTGATGTCCCGGCAGCGGCAAAAACAGATGCGGAAAACCCCAGCATGAGCAAGCGCTTCCCTGCCGAGCACAGCGCAATTTACACCGGCACCGTGCGCCATCGACGCCTGGGTCGGGTGCTGCATCATTTTCGTTATCGGGTGTTCATGATGTATCTGGATCTGGATGAATTGCCCACCGTGCTGTCACGCAGCCGCCTGTGGTCGGCCAAAGGACCGGCGCTGGCGTGGTTTCGCCGTCGTGACTATCTGGACCCGGACGTTGAGTCGCTGGATACCGCCGTGCGCCAGCGCGTGTTCGCGGCCAGCGGTGAGCATGTGAGCGGCCCGATTCGGGTGCTGACCAATCTGCGCTACTTTGGTTACCTGATGAACCCGATCACCTGTTATTACGTGTTCGACAGCCAGGACACATTGCGTTTTATTGTCGCCGAAGTGACTAACACGCCGTGGGGAGAAAGTATCCCTTATGTCATCCCCTGCGATCCGCAAAGCGATGTCTGCCAGCATCAGTTTGACAAACAGATGCACGTGTCGCCTTTTATGCCAATGGACATGCAGTACCGGTGGTACAGCACCACGCCGGGCGACACCCTGAATCTGAATCTGCAGAACTGGCAACTGGGCAGGCAGGCGTTTAATGCCAGTCTGTCATTGCGACGCCAGGAGGCCACTGCCGGCAACCTGAACCGCATACTGCTGCAGTTTCCGCTGATGACCGCAAAAGTGGGTTTCGGCATTTACTGGCAGGCACTGCGCCTGTGGTGGAAACGGGTACCGATACACGCACATAGGAGAATAACAGCACCATGAAATCACCAGGCAACCGCCAGACCGGGTCGGTACAGACAGGCACGCTGGCTCAGAACTTTAATCTGGGTAAAGCGTCCGATGCCAACAGGACAACTGCCAATCATGTCATGGCGCTGGCCAGCGGCCAGCAGAAGCTGGCGCGCGGCCTGCTGTTCCGCCAACTGCACAAAATCACCAAAGGTCGTATCGTCATCGATGAGGGGCACGAGGTGCATCAATTCGGCGAGAACGGCGATGACGTGTTGACCGCTCACCTGGTCGTCACCGATCCTGCTTTTTACCAGGCGGTGGTGTTTAATGGCAGTATCGGAGGCGGTGAGTCCTATATGAAGGAGCACTGGCACACGCATGACCTGCTGCCGCTGGTGCGTATCATGGTGCTGAACATGTCAGTGCTCAAAGGCCTGGACCGGGGCAAGTCCCGCATCGCCCTGTTCATGAACAAGCTGTTGCACCTGCGCAATCGAAACTCCGTGGCGGGCTCACGTAAAAATATCTCCGCGCATTACGACCTGAGCAATGATTTTTTTGCCACCTTTCTCGACCCCAGCATGATGTACTCATCGGCAATCTTTCGTGATGACACCCAGACGCTGCACGAAGCCTCGCTGAACAAACTCAGCCATATCTGCGAACGGCTGCAACTGACAGCAGACGACCACTTGCTGGAAATCGGCACCGGCTGGGGCTCGATGGCGATTCACGCCGCCAAGCACTACGGCTGCCGTGTGACCACGACCACCATCTCACGCGAACAGTACAATCATGCCCGCCAGCGTGTTATCGAAGAAGGCCTCGAAGACCGCGTGGAGTTGCTGCTCAATGACTATCGCGACCTGCAAGGTCAGTACGACAAACTGGTCTCCATTGAAATGATCGAGGCCGTGGGCCACGAATACTTTGCCACCTACTTCGCCAAGTGTTCCTCACTGCTTAAACCATCGGGACTGATGCTGATTCAGGCCATCACCATTTCCGATCAGCGTTACGAAGACGCCAAACGCACCGTGGACTTTATTCAGCGTTACATTTTCCCCGGCGGCTGCCTGCCCAGCAACAGCGCCATTGCTCATCACGTGGCCCGCGACACCGACCTGCAGATTGTCGGGCTGGAAGATATTACCCAGGACTATGCCATGACCCTGGCGCGCTGGCGCAAAGCGTTTCTGGAACGTACCCGCGATATTCAGGCCCAGGGCTTCGCCAACGACTTCATTCGCATGTGGGACTACTATCTGGCCTACTGTCAGGGCGGTTTCATGGAGCGGGTTATCCACACCGCGCAGATCGTCATGGCAAAACCTGACTACCGGATGGCGCCGTTGCACGCGCGTATTCAGCCAGCCGGCGCTGGACAGTAGGTGACCGCTGTGGCCACTCGTCCGGTCCTGCTGTTCGGCAAGCTCCATTTGTCGGAGCGTCAGTTTATTGTGTTCAATGCCGCCGTTTTTCAGGTGGCGTGGCCAGTATGCGTGCTGGGTGGTTCGTGGATTGCCGCAGCGTTGACCGTGCTTGTTGTGGCCCTGCACCTGAAGGCGGTGCCCGACACCCGGCGCGAAAGCATTTTCCTGCTGCAGTGCGCCGCCGCCGGATTCATGTGTGATCTGGCACTGATACAGATTGGCGTGATTGATACCGGCGGTCATCTGCCTCCGGTCTGGCTGACCTGTCTGTGGGTGCTGTTCGGCACCACCGTGGGTTATGCACTCAGATTCTTTCATGGCCGGCTGGCACTGTGCGTTGCCGGCGGCGCCATCTTTGCGCCCCTGTCGTACTATGGTGGCGCCAGGCTGGCCAACGTCATCCTGTTTGAGCCGACCTGGGTCGCCATGCTGATTATTGCCCTGGTGTGGTCGGTGATATTCCCGTTGCTGATCCATTTTTATACCGTCAACAAGATCAAACCCGCACTTTGAATTCTGACAGGAGGATGCTGTGAAAAAACTGTTGCCTGGTCTGTCATTGATGAGCGCACTTGTGGCCGTCTGCCCGGCTGCGGCTGCAACCGACGAGACCCAGCCCTGGGCCATCGGCACCGCCTGGTCAACCGACAAATCGGAGATCCTGTACCGGGAGGTTCACTTTGCCGGGGATCCGGATCATGACCTGACCACGCGCGTGGAGTATCGTCGCGACAATGATGAGGTGTTCGCCGAGAAAGACATCGACTATTCGGTATCAACTACCGCACCGGCGATTTCACAAATCGATCACCGCAACCAGGCACGCATTGTCACCCGCCATCCGAACCCGGAACCCGGCCCGGTGGTGGAGCTGGAGGTCCGCCCCCACGACAGTGACGAAATCCGCACCCAGGCGTTTGACTACGAAGACGGCCTGATTATTGATGCTGGCTTTGACCCGTTCATCCGTGAGCACTGGGACCGTCTTGCTGAGGGTCGCCGCGTCACCACCGACTTTCTGGTGCCCGCGCGCATGGATACCGTGCACATCAGTATCAGCAAGACCGATAACAGTGAATGCAATTTCCCGTCGCAGAACATGCATTGTTTTGTGATCAAACCTGCGGGCCTGCTGCGCATGGTGAGCTGGTTTGTCGATCCGATCAGGATCGCCTATGACACCGAATCGCGTCGCCTGCTGATGTTTGAGGGCGTCAGCAACCTGCGCGACGATGCCGGCGAGCCACGCAACGCGCTGATACATTTCGAATATTTCTGAAAAAACGCCAGAGCCGCTTTTGCTGTATAATCCTCCGCCCTTAGCGGAGGAAAGTTTAATGCCATTGACACAAGCGGTACGGCGCGAACATATCCATACGCGCCAGATCAACTTCACCGGATTTGAGCGCGAAGACGGCTGGTTCGATATCGAGGCGCACCTGATCGATACCAAAACCTACGCCTTCAGCAACAACTGGCGTGGCAGCATTCAGCCCGGTGAAGCACTGCATGAGATGTTGCTGCGTGTCACCATCAACGACAAGTTTCAGATTCAGGACATTGAGGCGGCAACAGACAACAGCCCGTTCTCCATCTGCCCTGACATCACACCTGTCTACAAGGCTCTGATCGGCGTAACCATGGGCCCGGGCTGGCGCAAAGTCATCCGCGAACGGGTGGGCGGCATGCAGGGCTGTACGCATCTGACCGAGCTGCTGTACCCGATGGCAACCGTGGCGATTCAGACCATCAAGCCACTGCAGAATCACCGGCGCAAACTGGCGGACTCTGACAGCAAATCACATGTCGGACGGCCGTTTGTGCTCAATACCTGTCACGCCTGGGCCGAATCCTCACCGGTCGTCAAGGAGAACGCACCCGACTATTATGTACCGCCGGGAGAGAGTGAACGCATCAAGCTGAAAGCGCTTAGCGATGCGGATCCGGTAGCAAAGGAATCAACAGAGTAATCGCCACACCTTCAAATTCGGCAACATTTTCCGCGCGAATCTGCCCCTGGTGAAATTCAGTCACCAGGCGGGCAATGTGCAGCCCCATGCCCAGGTGCGGCTCGCGCTGTTTTTCCTGTGGCCGCACCGAGATCATGGAATCAAACAAACGGCCCTTCATTTCCTCTGGCAGATACGGACCGTAGTTTGTCACTCGCAACACCGCCCTGTCCCTGATGGCCCGGCAAAAGACGGTAATCGGCTTCTTCGGATAACTGAATTCGACCGCGTTGGCGATCAGTTTGTCCATCAACTGCGCAATATACTCCGGTACGCCATTGATCATCGCGGGCCCTGCCAGATCAGATTTAATGACGACATCCGGGTAGGCCAGGCGATAACCTTCCACACAGCCGGCAACGACCTTCTCCAGGTCGATCACCTCTTTCTCAGACGTCTGCAGCATCTGCTCCAGACGTGTCGCTTCACTCATATTGGTGAGGATCAGGTTCAACCGGCTGATACCCTCTTCTGCCCGCTGAATGTAAATCGACGATTCCTTGTCATGAGCGGTCATGCCCAGATTTTCCAGCGATGAGCGCACAACAGTGACGGGCGTTCGCAGCTCATGTGACAGGCGCGATGACATATTCTCCAGATAATTGGTGTACTGCCCCAGCCGCTCAACGATATTGTAGAAGCTGCGCGACAGATCACCTATTTCGTCAGAATTGCGGCTGGCCACGATGGTGTTTTTCAGGCGGCCGTTGTCATCAATAATATTCTCGGCCTGATTGCGCAGCGCCCGTATTCTTGTGGAAATCCTGGAGGCAAAAAAGAACAGACCAAACGCCACCAGCAGCATGACACCAAGAATGGTATTGAACAGGGTTTCCAGCGCCTGGTTACGGAACGTTCGTATGCCATTCATGTTCTGATCAACCACCACCGCGCCCATGATCGCACCGTCGGCGTAGATCGGATACGCGGCTTCCAGTATCCGGGTCTGATCATCATCAATGGCACGGAACTGGGTCATGGGCTCACCATCCAGGGCGGCACTCAGATGCGCGCCCGCCAGCGTGCTGCCGATATACAGGTCATCGATAAAGTCATTGGACGGCTTGGTCAACACCCGGTAATAAACGGGATGCAGAATATTATCTTCAATATATTGCCAGTATTTATTGATGGGCTCCGAACGTGGCTCCGGCGCAATGCTCAGCCCGCCGGCAGACTGAATATCGCCCACACTGAGCAGTACCCGGCTGCCCCGGTCCACCACCTGTATTCGCGAATTTGTGTGGCCCATGCCCTCGACGATCTTGTCAATTTCCGGCGTCGGCCGCAGCAGGGATCCCAGACGCTGTGGATTGTTGACATCGGAAGTCGCCACCACGGCGGTGACATCACGCAAATCAGGATTATCGACATCATAAATCGCCAGGCCAAGCTTGTCGCCCAGCATTGTCAACGGCATGCGCAGCTCTACGATATATCCATCGTCGGTTTCGTACCACTGCCCGCTGATACGTTCTTCATGGGTCAGCGCGCCGATATCCCGAAGGTCATCACCGATTTCATAAGCGTAAATAAATTCCGGGCTACGCGGCGAGATCACGTAACGTTGCAGCTGATTGTCGCGCGTCACCATGGACACTTGCAGGAAGTCACTGCGGTGAATGCTCAGACTGTCGGTTGAGCGATATACAATGTTGTTGTCCACTACCTTCAGGTAGGCGTACAGAAACCGGTTGTGCTCACCCAGCAGCAGCTTGAAGTTCAGCGACTCATCGTTGTGGTAGTAGCGGGAGAATTCACTTTGCGGGTTCAATTGCGTGGCGATGGTATTGGCACGCCCATAGGACAATTCATAACGCTGATAATCGCGCCAGTCGATCAGTGTATTGTCATCCAGCGATAACGGCGAATATATGGGGTAGACATACAGGTTCTCACTGCGCCGGGCCGGACTGAAGGTGCCTTCATCAAACAGCTCCGGCCGCTCGTTAAGCGCTGTTGCCAGCGCCCGCGCGGTGCCCAGCACGACCTGCTCCTGGCCGCGGCGCAGATAGTCTTCCATCTCCAGGATGTATTGGTAGCCCAGCCAGGGTATGACCAGCAGAAAGCTGGACAGAAAGACCAGCTTCGAGCGAATACCAAACGGATTTTTCAAGGCGCCGGCCATGTCTGGTCCTGTGTTCAGCTCTCGGGACTGGCGGTGGTCATTGTTGTGTTCCAGCGATAACCCATACCATAGACGGTTTCGATGCAATCAAACGCGGCATCGACCTGGATAAATTTACGCCGGATACGCTTAACGTGAGACGTTATCGTACTGCCATCAACAAAAATCTTGGATTCCTGCATCAGTACCTGACGACTTTTGACATGACCGGGAAACTTCACCAGGGCGTGCACCATCCAGAACTCAGTCACTGTCAGCGGCACCGGGGTACCATCCCACTGCACCGTCAGACGCCCGATATCCAGCACCAGATTGTCGCGTTGCAGCAGGTTCTCGGGAGACGTGGGCAGGTTGAGTGCATCCTGGCGACGAAACAGGGCCGCGATACGGGCCGACAGATGCGGCAGACTGATGTCCTTGGTCAGATAGTCATCCGCCCCCATGCGCAGGCCACTGACGGTATCAAAATCATTGTCGCGCGCGGTCAGGAAGATAATGGGCAGGGTTTCCGACATCGAGCGCAGGCTTTGGCACAGAGTGAAACCACCGTCGATCTCGTTCTCCAGACCAATATCGATGATTGCCAGATTGGGCAGACGCAAATCGAACGCCCTCATGGCCTCCCGGCGATTGGCGAAGGTCTGCACTTCGTAGCCCTGCTTGCGCAGGACATCGGCATAGTTCTCCCGGATCGCTGATTCATCTTCCACAATAGCAATGCGTCGCGCCATATATCACCTTTCTCACCTTCCACACCCTTTATCGCCCTGCGGTAGCAGGGCTTAGAGCGCTGAATATACCTTATTTATCCGGTATTTAAAGCCCGCGCCGAGACCACCGGCACCGTTGCCACTATTCTGCCATATTTAGTCAGCACAAAGCCCTGGTTTGTACCTGCCACTGCAATAAACCTCAGGTCTAATTCAGTATGCAGACATCAAACAGCAGCCTGCTGTTTATTGAGATGGAGTGATTCCGGATGAGCAGTACCAGACTTGTCATCGGCAACAAGAATATTTCGTCCTGGTCCATGCGGCCCTGGCTGCTACTCAAGCACTTCGGCGTGCCTTTCGAGGAGGTCAATGTCGCTCTGTACCAGCGCAACACGGCCGAAAAGCTCGGCCCGTTGTCACCGTCATTAAAAGTACCTGCCCTGATCCATCACGAAACCACCGTCTGGGACTCAATCGCGATCTGCGAATATGTCTCCGAAGCGCTGCTGGATGGCAAAGGCTGGCCTGCGAGCCCCCGCAAACGCGCAACCGCACGATCTGTCTGCGCCGAGATTCATGCCGAGTTCCCGCATTTGAAAAAAGACTGGCCAATGAACTGCAAAGCAACGGTGAAGCTGTTTGTATCCGAGTCCATTGCGGAAGAAATCGCCCGTGTTGATGCGATCTGGAGTTGCTGTCGGCGCAAGCACGGGCTGGGCGGCGAGTACCTGTTCGGCCGCTTCTCCATTGCCGACTGCATGTATGCACCCATGGCCATAGCATTCAAATCCTACGGCGCGGTACTCAGTGCGGAGGCACAGCGCTACGCGGATACCCTGCTTGCGCACCCATCCGTACAGGACTGGATTCGCCAGGGCCAGGCTGAGGATGAGCCAGGCCTGGCGCTGGACTTCGCCAGCAATATGTGAGAGTTCCGGGCAACGCCCTGAGCCTGCGCGCCAGCCGGTAAAGCACTCAGGACGACGCCGTTGGCGTCTTTATTGTCCTTCGTATTTCACCGGCTACCACACAGGCTCGGGGCTGGTGGGTCCCCATCGTTGCCATCAAGAATTGCGGGCGGGCAGCACATCCTTCAGCTTTGCGGCCATCTCCTTGATGCTACGTTCGGTTTCCGCCCAGTCGATGCAGGCATCGGTCACTGATACGCCGTATTTAAGCTCGCTGAGGTCCTTGGGGATCTTCTGGTTGCCGAAATTAATGTTGCTCTCCAGCATCAGGCCAATGATGGACTGGTTACCCTCCAGGATCTGATGTGTCACGTCTTTTAATACCAGCGACTGGATTGACGGATCCTTGTTGGAGTTGGCGTGGCTGCAATCGATCATGATGTTGGTGTTAACGCCACCTTTGCGCAACGCTTCCTCCGCCTGCGCCACATGCACTGAGTCATAGTTGGGACCGGCATTACCACCGCGCAGCACCACATGTGCGTACGGGTTGCCTTTGGTCTTCACCACGGCTACCTGACCTTCCTTGCTGATGCCCAGGAAACGATGCGGATGGCTCACCGACTGCATGGCGTTGACCGCCACGGTCAGACCACCATCAGTGCCATTCTTGAAACCGACCGCCGATGACAGGCCGCTGGACATCTCGCGGTGGGTCTGCGATTCCGTGGTACGCGCACCAATGGCCGACCATGAAATCAGATCCTGCAGATACTGCGGAGAAATCGGGTCCAGTGCCTCGGTGGACGCCGGCAGCCCCATGCCAACGATATCCAGCAACAGCTTGCGGCCCATACGCAGGCCTTCTTCAATCTGAAACGTGTCGTCCATAAACGGGTCGTTGATCAGACCTTTCCAACCTACTGAAGTACGCGGCTTCTCAAAGTACACACGCATGACCAGGTAGATAGTGTCCTTGACCTCGTCGGCCAATACTTTCAAACGCCTGGCATAATCCATGGCCGCTTCCGGGTCATGAATCGAGCAGGGCCCGACGACCACAAACAGGCGCGGGTCTTTGCGATCCAGGATATCAAAAATGGTCTGCCTGGCATCTCGCACTGACGCCAGTGCTGCGCCTTCCAGCGGCAGGTCAGCCTTCAGTTGCTGCGGTGTCATCAGGGCCTCGATGGCCTCGATGTTTAAATCGTCTGCTTTTATATCCGTCATGCTCTTAAACTCTTATTCAATTATTTTTTGAAACGTAACCTGAACAGGCTTCCGGAAAACCGCCAGTGGCGTAACTCACACTTTGTGATACAGCTGACGCCCGGTCTTGTTGTACTCCTCTGCCATCTGTTCCATGCCAGCATCAACATCCACCACCCCGACACCATTGGCTTCTTCCTGGGCGGCGGCAAAATCACGCACTTCCTGGCTGATCTTCATGGAACAGAACTTCGGTCCGCACATGGAACAGAAGTGTGCCACCTTGCCGGATTCCTTGGGCAGGGTCTCATCGTGATAGGCCCGTGCGGTGTCCGGGTCCAGACCCAGATTGAACTGATCGTCCCAGCGGAATTCAAAGCGCGCCTTGGACAGGGCGTTGTCACGCAACTGCGCACCCGGATGACCTTTGGCCAGATCAGCTGCATGCGCCGCAATCTTGTAGGCCATCAGTCCTTCCTTCACATCCTGCTTGTCCGGCAGGCCCAGGTGTTCCTTAGGCGTCACGTAGCACAACATGGCGCAACCGAACCAGCCGATCATCGCCGCGCCGATGCCCGAGGTAATATGGTCATAACCTGGCGCGATATCGGTGGTCAGCGGCCCCAGGGTATAGAACGGCGCTTCGTCACAGACCTCAAGCTGCTTGTCCATGTTTTCCTTGATCATGTGCATGGGCACGTGACCAGGGCCTTCGATCATGCACTGCACGTCATGCTTCCAGGCGATCTTGGTGAGCTCACCCAGGGTTTCCAGCTCGGCGAACTGTGCTTCGTCGTTGGCATCGGCGATGGAGCCGGGACGCAAACCGTCACCCAGCGAGAAGGACACATCGTAGGCCTTCATGATTTCGCAGATGTCTTCAAAGTGCGTGTACAGGAAACTTTCCTTGTGATGTGACAGACACCACTTGGCCATGATGGAACCACCGCGGGAGACAATGCCGGTAACACGCTTCGCAGTCATTGGCACATAACGCAGCAATACCCCGGCGTGAATGGTGAAGTAATCCACGCCCTGCTCTGCCTGCTCGATCAGGGTGTCACGGAAGATTTCCCAGGTCAGGTCTTCGGCCACACCGCCGACTTTTTCCAGCGCCTGGTAAATCGGCACCGTGCCAATAGGCAACATGGAATTACGGATGATCCATTCACGGGTTTCGTGGATGTTCTTGCCGGTGGACAGGTCCATCACGGTGTCGGCGCCCCAGCGTGCCGACCAGGCCAGTTTTTCGACCTCTTCTTCAATAGACGAAGTCACCGCCGAGTTACCGATATTGGCGTTGACCTTGGTCAGGAAGTTGCGGCCGATGATCATCGGTTCGATTTCCGGATGATTGATGTTCATCGGGATGATGGCCCGGCCACGGGCCACTTCGTCACGCACAAATTCCGCGGTAATCTCTTTCGGAATGGCAGCGCCAAAAGACTGCCCCGGATGCTGGAAACCCAGGTCGGTGACATCGCCCTTTGCGGTCAGCATTTGCTCCTGCATCTGGGCGATGCTCATGTTCTCGCGGATGGCGATGTATTCCATTTCCGGCGTAATGATGCCCTGCCGCGCATAATGCAGTTGCGTCACATTGGCACCGGCTTTGGCACGACGCGGCTTGTGCAGGTGCTCAAAGCGCAGGTGCGCGGTCTGCACATCGTTCTGGCGCTGACGGCCAAATTCGGAGCTCACGCCCGACAACAATTCGGTGTCGCCACGCTCATCAATCCAGGGCGCACGGATGGCCGGCAGCCCGGTGCGCAGATCAACCTCGGCGGAGGGATCGGAATACGGGCCTGAGGTGTCATAGACCCGAATCGGCGGGTTCACTTCCCGGCCTTTTTCGGTCAGCGTGTCGGCCTGGCGGATTTCGCGCATAGGCACCTGGATGTCAGCCCGGCTTCCCTGCACGTATACTTTGCCGGAACTGCTGAACTCATAACGGGTTCTGTCGTCCAGTTCGGTAATTCTGTCGAGAAAGTGTTCTGGCTTGGCGCTCATTGCTCTATCCTAAGTGTGGCCTGAGTCACGGGCGTGGGTCGCGGGTGTGAGTCACAGGCGTGAATAACAACAACATATTATGCCTCAAACGCGGACAAAGTGTTACCGCTGCAGCCAATCCGGCCCGCAGATCAGGGCCGTACAGTAGAGTTTGGATTTATCAGGTTGCAATTATGCCAAACTGTTATTTGGCTCCTTTGGTAACACTGTGTAGAATGCTGACTGTACCAGCCAGACTGTTCCTTGCCATCCTCTACGGACGGGCGTCTGCGCGCCATGATCGGCAAAATGTCTGCTGTAGAGCAGGCGACGGATTTTAGGAAAAGAACCGTACAACAATGACCTGCGCCAAAACGCAGGTGTGGATAGTTTCAGTCAACGATTGTTCTGACAGGATTTCTGATTATGCGACGTTTTTCCCGCACGCTGGCTCTCGCGGCCGGGCTGCTTGTTTCCGCTCAACCCGCCCTCGCAGACGATCTGGTAAGCATTCTTGAGCTTGCCATGCGCAATGACCCGACCCTGCGCCAGGCCCAGGCGCAGCTTCGGTCCGGCCAGCAGCAATTGACTCTGGCCCGATCCAGCCTGCTGCCGCAGGCCAATGCCAACTTTACCGAACAGCGGCAGGCAACCGGGCCTGAGGGGGACGTCAGCCTGACCGACCTTGATTCCGAGTCACGCCGGTACGGCATCAGCGTCAGTCAAGCCCTGTTAAACCTGCCAGACTGGTATAGCTATCAGGGCGCCAAGGAGGCCGACCAGGCTCGGCTGTTCAACTTCGCGGCACAGGAACAGGCCCTGATTATCCGGGTCGCTACCGCTTACTTTGATGTCCTGCGCAATATTGACCAGCTGGACACCCGCCGCCAGGAAGAGGAAGCGTCACAGCGTGAATTCGAGCGCACCCAGCAACGCGAGGAAGTTGGGCTGGTGGCGATCACGGAAGTATATGAAGCACAGGCAGTTTACGACCTGGCACGCAACAACACTCTGCTGGCCGAAGACGCACTGGCCAGCAGCTATGAAGCACTGGAAGCCATTACCGGCCAGCCGCATCCGAACATTGATGTACTGAGTGAAGACTTTCCGATCGTGGAAGCGGAAGGCAATATGGACAGCTGGGTCAATGAAGCACTCAACAACAACCCGCAATTGCTCGCCGCGCGTTACAACGTTGAAGCCCAGTCACAGATCGCGAAATCACGCAGCAGCGAGCGCTGGCCAACAGTCTCGTTGCAGGGCGGCTATTCCAACAACGAGTCCAACAGCACCCAGGGCACGGATGGTGGCGTGCGCTCCGCAGGCGCTATCGAAGGTGTCAGCGTGGCCCTGCAGGTGAGCATTCCCCTGTATACCGGTCACAGGCTGAGTGCACGCCGCCAGCAGGCCGAATATGACCTGGTGGCGCAGCAGGAACAGGCCAACCTGATCCGTCGTACCACAACCCAGGACATCCGTAACGCCTTCCGCAGCGTCAACACCGATGCCCTGGTCATCGCCCAGCGTCAGCAGGCCATCATCTCGGCAGAAGCAGCGCTGAATGCCATTGAAGCCGGTTATGAAGTGGGTACGCGCAATATTGTGGACGTACTGCAGGCGCGCCAGCAACTGTTCGTGGCGCTTCGCGACTTTGCCGATGCGCGTTACAACTACGTCATCAATACCCTGGAACTGAAGCGCACGGCAGGCGTGTTGACGCCACAGGACATCATTGACCTGAACGAATGGCTGGAGGCCGAGGCGGCAACTGCGCAGTAATGCGTTGATGCTACTCGGCAGCGCCCAGAGCGCGGGCACGTGCCTGGCGCTCGGGGTCAGCCTCCGGCGCTTGCCAGCCTGACATGTGTAATTGCACAAGATCGGCCAGCGCACTGATGTGTTCCGGCCGGTCGTTCAGTGCACTGATATATTCATAACGCTCACCACCCGCGTGCTCGAAGTACTCCCGATTCTCTTCGCCGATTTCTTCGATGGTTTCCAGGCAGTCTGCCGAAAACCCCGGACAGAAAATCTGTACCGATTTAACCCCCTGCCCCGGCAACGCTTTCAGCGTCTCATCCGTGTACGGATTCAACCACTCTTCCCGGCCAAAACGCGACTGGAACGTGGTCATCCACTCATCGGCCTTCAGGCCCAGGGCCTCGGCCAGCAGGCGCGAAGTCTTGTGGCATTCGCAGTGGTAGGGGTCGCCGTTGAGCAGGTATTTTTTGGGCACACCGTGGTAGGAAAACAGTAATCGATCAGCGCGACCATGTTCGTCCCAATGAGCCTGAATGCGCTGTGCCGCTGCCGCGATAAAAGGCGGAAAATCGTGGTAATGGGTGACAAAGCGGAACTCCGGCATCAGGCGCCTGCGGGTAAAATCAGCGCTGATGGCATCAAAAGTTGACGCGGTGGTAGATGCGGAATACTGCGGATAAAGAGGCACCACCAACAATTTACGCACACCTTGCTGCATCATGTTTTCAAGCACCGACGGAATCGAGGGATTGCCGTAGCGCATGGCAAAATCCACCACCAGATCTTTCTGCCCACGCAACTGCAATTCTGCACTCAGCGCCTGCGCCTGATTGCGCGTATGGAACAGTAATGGCGAGCCCTCGTCGGTAAACACCGTGGCGTAGGATTTTGCCGAGCGTTGCGGGCGGATGTTAAGAATCACGCCATTAAGAATCAGCCACCACAACGGCCTGGGCAATTCAACAACACGCGGGTCCCACAGGAACTGCTTGAGATAGCGCCGCAGGGCCGATGTTGTGGGCGCGTCAGGTGTCCCCAGATTGGTTACCAACACGCCAATGCGCTCATGTTGTGCATGGGTAAAACCCGGACTGCCTTGAAATTTCATGATTAATCCCGTGGTGATGAGTCGTCAGTGGTGGCACTGTGTTCTGGTTTGTTGCCGGTCGCTTCCCTGGCCAGTGCAGCCCGGGCGCCCAGCGTCCCCGCCACAAACTGCGGCGCAGACAACAGGGTCACAAACAACATGGCCTGCAGTACAAAACTTGCGTTGCCAAAAAATATCGATGAAAACACCTGGCCCAGCATCATGCTCAGGGTCCAGCGCCAGCTGTTGTGCGGATAGATCCGTGCCAGCAGATACACCACCGCGCACATCACCGGCCAGCCCAGGGCAAAATAGACCGGTGTTGCCCAGGCCACCGGGTTGCCGCTTATATAAGCGACAGCAGTGGCGACGATAAACCCGGCAACGGCGGCGGTCAGGTGAACCCTGCCATCGCGCAGCAGCGGTTTTTTGAGTGCTGGTGCTGGCTCCGTCATGGGTTAGGCCGACACCTTGTCCAGGGCCTGATTGATGTCTGCCAGGATATCGTCAATATGCTCGATGCCCACAGATATGCGCACCAGATCTTCACTGACGCCTGCGCGCGCCAGCTCTTCCGGATTGAGCTGCCGGTGTGTGGTACTGGCCGGATGGCAGGCCAGTGATTTGGCGTCGCCGATATTCACCAGACGCAAAATCATCTGCAACGCATCAATAAACTGTGCACCTGCAGCGAGCCCTCCGGTGATGCCAAAACTCAGGATACCTGACGCCCGGCCGCCGCAAATCTTCTGACACACCGGGTGGTAGGGACTGTCGTCAAGCCCGGCGTAATTCACCCATGCCACCTTTGGATGCTGCTGCAGATGTTTTGCAACTGCCAGCGCATTTTCACAATGTCTGTCTATACGCAGGCCGAGCGTTTCCAGACCTTGCAGAATCAAAAAGGCGCTGTGCGCAGAAAGCGCAGCGCCGGTATTGCGCAGGGGTACAACGCGGCAACGGCCGATATAAGCTGCCTCGCCTAGTGCTTCGGTGTAAACCACACCATGGTAGGAAGGGTCCGGCTCATTGAGCATGGGAAAGCGCGCCTTGTTGGCGACCCAGTCAAACTTGCCCGAATCAATAATGATGCCGCCAACCGTGGTGCCGTGACCGCCAATGTATTTGGTCAGCGAATGCACCACGATGTCGGCACCATGATCAAATACCCGGCACAGATAGGGCGTCGCGACAGTATTATCCACAATCAGCGGCACACCATGACGATGGGCGATCTCAGCCAGTCGCCTGATATCCACAACATTGCCGGCCGGATTGCCAATCGATTCGCAGAACACCGCCTTGGTGTTGTCATCTATCAGTTTTTCCAGCCCCTCGAAGTCCTCGAACGATGCCATGCGCACATCCACACCCTGCGTCGGCAGCGTGTGCGCAAACAGGTTATACGTGCCCCCATACAATTGACTGGTACTGACGATGTTGTCACCGGCGCGGGCAATGCACTGAATGGCATAGGTGATAGCTGCCATACCTGAGGCCAGCGCCAGTGCCCCGATGCCGCCTTCCATTTCTGCCAGCCGCTGTTCCAGAACAGCATTGGTGGGATTCATGATCCGGCTGTAGATGTTTCCCGGCACTTTCAGGTCGAACAGATCTGCACCGTGCTGGGTATTGTCGAATGTATACGACGTCGTTTGATAAATAGGAACAGCAGCCGCTTTGGTGGTTGCCTCGGATTCATACCCGCTATGCAGGGCCAGTGATTCGAGCTTCATGTTTTCTCCCATGTCTGATTATTTTGTATCTGTTTTTGTTGCCAGAATTTGCGCCAGTTCATCAATGGCATATTGACGCCGGTCTTCAAATTCGAACGATGGTTTTGTGTTCGCCTCGTGCGCCCAATCCGGATTGGCCTGAGCCTGGCGCAAGGAGGCAGGCAAACGCTGACCCGCAAATACCGTATCGGCCGCATCAGCGGCCATTATTTTGTGTTGCGCCGCATGTCCGCGTGACTCCAGAGCCTGAAGCAAATGGCATTGCCGCGCCGCCAGCGCGCGCAGAATATTATCATCAATACGTAATATTTTTTCGCCGGAGATCAGGCCCATCAAATGACTGCCATAGTGCCGCAGGGTTTGCAGCCCGCCCCCGAGCAATGCGCCAATCGCTGTTGCCAATCCCAGCGTAATACCACCCACCATCAGATCAATGCCCACACCCGCAACCGCGCCGGCAGCGGCTCCGCTGCCCAGCTTCAGCCCCATGGCCTGCAGGGTATAGGGGTCAAAAAGGTCCTGCTGCCAGCGCCCCTCAACAAGCGGCAAGGCGGCGTTTTCGATGTCATCCGGGTAAAACCGGTACAGGCTCAGCAGGCGCTCGACACTCTCCTGCTCACGCGCACGCACCCTGTCATTAAGTGTCACCGAGGCCTTTTCGAGTTCCTGCGCATCCAGCGATGACACACGCTGCTGCAGCGCGGCGACCTCAATCAGCAACTCGGCAATCAGCATCAATGCGGACTGATGCCGGTCATGGGCATCTTCGGCGTGACTGGCGATCAGGGCATTAAGTGTGTTGCTGTGTGCGTCCAGCAAATTGGCGAGCTTGGAGTACAGTAAACGCTCACCATCCTGAGTCGGCGCCACCGTATCAAAGCGCACAATAGCGTGCAGGCCCAGTCCGGCCAGAGCATCGCGCCATTCATCCTCACGCGCACCCGGGTCAGCAACAAAGTTGAGCAAGGGCAATAAGGGCACGCCGCACAGGCGCAGAATCTCCAGTTCGTCGCGGTGCTTGGCCAGCACCGGATCCCTGGCATCAAGCACGTAGAAAGCGGCATCACTTTTCATCAATTGCCGCAGCACCTTGGCTTCCTGTTCAAAACGGGTCTGCGCCGGCTCGGTCTCCAGGAAACGACGGATACGCGCGCGGCCGTCTTCATTGCCGGTGCCGCTGGCCTGTTGTCCGAGCAGGGCCAGCAGATCAATCGGCTCTTCCATACCCGGGGTGTCGAACAACTCTAGCAGGACCCTGCCCTTGACCAGCAGCCGCGCCGCTTCCACATGACGGGTGGTGCCAGGTCGACCGGATACCTCGCCGAACCGGGCATCACGCGTCAATGTCCGTAACAGCGAGGTCTTGCCGGTATTGGTATGGCCAGCTACGGTAATCCGCAATGGTTCATCAATTGCTTTCAACAAGTGTTCATCAAGCGACATCAGGATGATTCCCCCACCCAGGCCAAGGCCTTGTCATCAGCATCAAATATCATTTGCGCCGAGATACCCAGGTCCAGCAAACACTGCCGCCAGATGGCGAGCCGCTCGACCGATGCCCTGTCGGCTCCCATCAGCCAGACCGCAACCGAGGAGGTCTGGCTGGCTGCCTCCGCCAGCCAATGCAAGGCGCCCCGGTCCGGCGATTGCGCAGCCACACAGGCCAGCAATAATTTGTGCGGGGGATCCACGCCGAGTTGCTCCAGCACATATTCACGTTGCTGGCGACTGTCGACCAGATGTGTTTGAACCCGGTCCGCAAGGCCTCCCGGTGGCCAGGGCAGATCGCTGGCGATCTCCAGCCCGACCAATAAACTGGCCTCACCGGCACGACCCGGGCGAGTACGCCGCCGGAACGAAGGCAGCGACACCGGCGCCGGATCGGTCACGCCGGCCTTCTCGCTGTCCGGGGCCAGGCGACCTGCCAGTGACACCCACGCCAGTGAGCTGGTCTGCAAACGGATATTGCGCAGGCCGAAGGTCAGACGAAGCCAGCACACCACACTCAAAAGCAGACGCGGCAGGATGCCATATACCAGTAAACAGCCGGTCAGCCAGGAGGCCCATGCACGACGCTGCAGATCACTCTGGGCAGCCATTATTGTCTCTGTCTGTGCGCCGCTGATGGCGATGGCATCGGGAGAGGGCGTGGCAAAACCAAGCATTCCGGGCAGCACACCCAGCGATTCAACCAGGCCGATAAAAACCGATGTCGGCAGGATAGTGGTCTCCCACACAAACACATAGCTGCGCAGCGCCAGCGCCAGCATCAAACCTGCCAGCACACCCAGCATGATGCTCAGCCAGCTCAGGTGGCTGACCACACTCAACCACCAGCGGCTCAAGCCCGCCTTTGCGGTCAAGGTCGTAAAGGCTTGCGTTATCGCAGCGGCACTGCCACTTTTCTGCAAGCGTTTCTGAAACGCGACTGTCATCAGATACCAGAGTCGCCCCAGCGAGCCTGCCTGGGTGTTGGCACTGAAACTCAGTAACCAGACAAGCAAAAGCAACAGATTGATGCCCAGCAGACTGCCGAGCGCCCAGATCACATTGACCGGAGAGCTGCTGTCACCAAGAACCGCCAGCGCGGCCGCAAATCCGCTCAACAGACCCAAAAGCAGCAAACCCAGCAACGCCCAGCCCGCACTGTGTCGCCACGCCTGCAACCTGTCCTTGAGGCCATCGCGCTCGGCGATAAACTCGGCCCACGCCAGAATGCGCTGTTCAGCATCCCCTGTGAGGCTGCGGGCGTGCTTTTCAGCCACCTCGTCCCGGGTATCCGTCCTGTTGCGTCTGACTGCGTCAGCGAGCCAGCGTTTGTTGAATTCCGACATCAATAGGTCTTTTATTTGCGTTTGAGTGCAATTGGCGCGCTTCGTATCTGTTTGTCGATACCTGTTTGTCTGTCATTCTATCCGATACACGTCAGACACTGTAACTTTGTTAACATGGCTTGTCAGCAGCATCCGCTGGCGGTACTTTGAACCGCGAAGCGGTGATAGACGAAGCAGCGACCGGCAGCGAACCAACAGCAAAGGGAGAATTTGTGGCACGACCTGGGTCCAGACAGCAACGATTGACCACGATACTGGTGCTTGCCGTCCTGTATGCCGGGCTCTGGTTGCTGCTCAGCAACAATCAGGGCTGGGCCTTTGGCTCAGTCTTTGTTGTGCTGGCGGTGGTATGCGCGCTGTCGGCCAGCTTGACGCTGCCTCAGGTACGCTGGCGCTATGTACCGGGATTCCTGTTTTTTTTCCTCAGTCGAATGTTGATGGGTGGCATTGATGTCGCACGACGCACCCTCGGTAAATCCGATGTCGCGCCCGGTTGGGCTGAACACCCGCTGTCGGATTCATCTGCCTTTGCACGCCTGATGCTGTCAGCCATCACCGGCCTGTTACCCGGCACTCTGGCTGCCCGTATCGACGGTGACATCATGCGGGTTCACACCCTGGACACCCGCCGCGACTGGCAAAGTGATGTTGCCTTGCTGGAAACACATTTGTCCCGGCTGTTCCCGCCTGCGCAGGCCCCGTCATGATCTGGCTGGCAAGTATCATTCTGCTCAGCGCGCTGGCCGGACTGTGGCGCATGACCCATGCGTCAACCATCGCTGACCGCCTGCTGGGCCTGCAAATGCTCAGCACCACCGGTATCGCATTCCTGTTATTGCTCGCTCACTGGCAGAACAACGCCATCTGGCGCGATGTCGCACTGGTGCTGGCCTTGCTGGCCGCTGTCATAACAGTGGCACTGGTACAGATGCTGCGGAGGCGGACATGATCAGCACAATCGCCTTGTTTGCAGGCTGGACCTTTATGCTGGCAGGTTGCGTGTTCTTTATGACTGCAGCTCTGGGCCTGCTGCGTTTCCCCGACCTGTACAGCAGGTTGCACGCGGTGACCAAGGCTGACACGCTCGGGCTGGGGCTGCTCGCACTGGGGCTGGTGTTGCTGGATCCAACGTGGCGCAGCGCTTTGCTGCTGATGCTGGTATGGATACTGGTGATGGCCTCGGGCGCAGTCAATTGCCAGCTCCTGGCTCGCTTCAATCTGGAGCAGCATCCGGCACCCGCCGGGACTGATCCCGGGACTGATCCCGCGCCTGATCCCGCGCCTGATCCCGCGCCTGATCCCGCGCTTAATCACAACGCTGACCAGGGAGATACATCCGGTGTCTCTTGAGTTACTGCCTGACCTGATACTGACAATGCTGTTGCTGATCATGGCATGGGGCGCCCTGTATGCCCCGCAACGGGCTGATGCCATGACGCTTTTTATCGGCTTTGGGGTGGTTGTGGCACTCACCTGGGCGCGGCTGGATGCACCGGACCTGGCGCTGGCCGAAGCCGCCATCGGCGCCGGCCTCACCGGTGTCTTGTTGATGCACGCTGCCCGGGCGTTGCCCGCTGAATTGCACCAAAGCAACAGAACGGCGACCTACTGGGGCGCCCTGGCCTTTGCTGTCGTGGCCAGCCTGATGTTCCTCACGCACTTGTTGTATGACGATTCATTGCTCAGCGCTGGCCTGCTCGACGCTGAATCCGACATGACGCCGCGCTTGCGTACCCTGGCGGATGCTGCGGTGGCTGACAGTGGCGTCGAACACCCGGTGACCGCCGTACTGCTTAACTTCCGTGCCTGGGACACCTTGCTGGAACTGCTTGTCCTCCTGTTTGCGCTGAACGGTCTGCGGCAGTTGTTTCCCGACAAGCGATCGGGCGACAACCACGCAACCTCACAATGGCCCGAAAGCCTGGCCTTGATGTCGGCCTGGGCGCGCGTGCTTGCGCCGCTGCTGGTGGTCACCGGTGGTTATCTGCTGTGGCGCGGTTCCAGCGAGCCCGGCGGTGCATTTCAGGCCGGTTCCCTGCTGGCGGCAGCTGCGGTGATCCTGCGCCTGACCGGTCTGTTGCCGGCGCTGCGCTGGTCATCCGTGCTGCTGCGCCTGTCGGTGGTTGCCGGTGCCCTGTTTTTTCTGGCAGTGGCAGCCGCCACAGCGATCTGGGGCGACGGCTGGCTGACATACCCCGACGCCTACAGCGGCCTGCTGATCATTGCGATAGAAGTCTTTGCTACGCTGTCCATCGCCATCACCCTGAGCCTGCTGGTCATTGGTGAACGGGAGGATCTGCGCACATGAGCGCTATCGAGTTATACCTGACTCTGGGTGTCGCGGTTTTTTTACTGTCCCTGCATGGGCTGATGACATTGCATGATCCGATCCGGCGCCTGATCGCAGTCAACCTGATGGGCGCAGGGACTTTTTTGGTAATGGTCAGCCTGGCAAAACGCTCGGCAGTACCCGACCCGGTGCTGCACGCACTGGTTGTCACCGGGCTGGTGGTCGCAATCAGCGCCACCGCGTTTGCACTGCGCCTGATTATCGCAGCAAGCAAGCACGATGAAGAAAACAGCGAGGACAGCGAACAACCATGAACTTCGCCCTGATCAGTCTTGCCGTCCCGCTGTTTGCCGGTTTGCTGCTGCTCCTGTGTGGGCACGCGCTGAAAACACGCACCACAGGTTTTCTGGCCATTGCCAGCACGGTTGTCAGCCTGGCAGCTGCGTGGTTTGCGCTGCAGACGGTGGCCAACGCTGGTGCTTCAATCATGCTGGATCTGGGTGGCTGGGAAACCGGACTGGCTATCCGCCTGCGGCTGAGTTCACTGAGCGCCCTGCTATTGCTGTTTACCGCGCTGATGCACTTGCTGATTGGTCTTTATGCCGGCTTCAGCCGCCAGGGCATAGCCCGGGACTTCTGGCACCTGAGCTGTTTTCTGCATGGCTCGCTGGCGGCGCTGTGGCTGTCCGCTGATCTGTTCAATCTGTATATCACGCTGGAATTGCTCGGACTGACGGCGGTGGCCATGGTCGCACTGTCGGGCAAAAAAGCCTACCGGCCTGCCGCCAACTACCTCATTTTGTCACTGGCGGCCTCCCTGTTCTATCTGCTCGGCGTTGCCTTGCTTTATGGCCGCTACGGTGAGCTGGATGTGTTGCTGCTGGCGCCACGGACGGAAGCGGATGTCATTACCCGCCTCGCCCTGTTGTTGATGACAACGGGGCTGATGCTGAAAGCTGCATTGTGGCCCCTGCACTTGTGGCTGCCGGCCGCACATGCCAGCGCGCCAACCGCCGTCAGTGCGCTGCTGTCCGGGCTGGTGGTGAAGGGCCCGCTTTTCATTTTATGGGTATTATGGAGCGAGGTGGCACCTCCGGCACTGGCACAACAGATTGGCCCGGTGCTGGGCATTGCCGGCATGATCGCGCTGACCGCCGGTGGCCTGTCCGCCATGCGCAGTCCCTATATCAAGACCCTGGTTGCCTATTCGACGGTCGCGCAGCTGGGTTATGCCTTGATGGCACTGGGCCTGCTGTTGACCTGGCAATTACCGCAAATGCATATTGCATTGTGGTTGTTCGTGATTGCCCACGGGCTGGCCAAAGCGTCATTGTTTCTCGCGGCCGGCGAAATGCAGTCCACTCTGGGCACCCGCCGCGTTGACGGCCTGCGCGGCGCCACTCAAACCGTGCCGGTTGCCATGTTTGCCTTTGCCGTGGCCGGTGGCAGCCTGATCGGCCTGCCGCCCAGTGGCGGTTTTCTGGCCAAATGGGTGTTGCTTGAACCTCTGCTGAGCGAGCCCGGCAACTGGCCATGGGCCATTGGTGTGCTGCTGGGCACACTGGTGTCAGCAGCGTACATTTTTCGTGTTGTCGCGCTGGCGTTCGACCGCGCGCGTATCAACCCGCCTGACACCCGCACGGGTCGTGCCGGACACTGGCTGGCGCTGCTGCCAGCCCTGATGGTCTGGGGCATGGCGCTGTCCGGGGAATGGCTGATTCAGCTGCTGGCAGGGGGTGGTGTATGACACTGAGCTGGACCACTGTGTTGCCCGTGCTCATTATTCTCAGCTCCCTGATACCCGGTTTGTTGATTTTTGCCACGCCGGAAACCGCCGCACGCAGACGCACCATCCTCAACCTGTCCGGCATCTTTCTAAAGCTGATATTGGTCGGTTTGATGCTGGCTGGCGTAAGCCAGGGCCTGCAATTCCGTTTTGCCATTGCCTTTTTGCCAGGCGCCGAACTGGTGCTGCAAGGTGATGCGCTGGCGTTGCAGTTCATCACCCTGTCGTCAGTGCTCTGGTTGATGACCACGGTATATGCCATCGGTTATCTGGAGAACTCACCGCTGCGATCACGTTTTTTCGGCTACTTCAGCTTGTGTGTCAGTGCGACGGTAGGGCTGGCGCTGGCTGGCAACATGATTACCTTCCTGTTGTTTTACGAATTGCTGACACTGGCTACCTTCCCGCTGGTCGTGCATCGCGGCACACCGGAAGCACTGCGTGCGGGCCGGATATATCTGGCCTACACACTGGGCGGCGGCACGGTGCTGTTGATGGGCATAGCCCTGCTGCATTCCATCGCCGGTACACCGGATTTTGTACCTGGTGGTTATGTTACCAGCCTGATCGAAGGCAACAGCCTGAGCCTGCGTATTGCCTTTGGCCTGATGATTGTCGGGCTCGGGGTGAAAGCTGCGCTGGTGCCACTGCATGGCTGGCTGCCCCAGGCCATGGTTGCCCCGGCGCCCGTGAGCGCCCTGTTGCACGCGGTGGCAGTGGTCAAGGCCGGTGCATTTGGCATCATCCGTGTGGTTTATGATGTGTATGGCATTGAGGCAACAACCCTGTTGTCGCTGACCCGACCCCTGATGTGGCTGGCAGCCGTCACCATCATTTTTGCCTCAATCCGCGCCTTGCAGCAGCAGGATATCAAGAAACGACTGGCATACTCGACGGTGAGTCAGGTGTCCTACATCACGCTGGGCGTGTCGCTGGTGGGTCCTGTTGCGGCCGTGGGCGCCATTGTGCACCTGGTGCATCAGGGGCTGATGAAAGTCACGCTGTTTTTCTGCGCGGGCAACTTTGCCGAAACCCTGGGCATTCACAAGATTCAGGAAATGGACGGACTGGGCCAGCGCATGCCCTGGAGCATGGCAGCCTTTACCGTCGGCGCACTGGGCATGATCGGTGTGCCGCCCATCGCCGGTTTCATCAGCAAATGGTATCTGGCCACCGGTGCCCTGGAGGTCAATCAGGATTGGGTGCTGTTGGTGCTGGCAGGCTCTGCCCTGCTCAATGCGGCTTATTTTCTGCCACTGATCTATCGGGGCTGGTTTCGCGCAACGCCGGCAGGTGGCTGGCATGAAAACAATTTCGCCGGGCAGCGCCTGGAAACGCACTGGATGCTGTTGCTGCCACCCTTGGTGACAGCGCTGTTGTCCATCCTGGTCGGGATTTTTGCGGGCAGCATTTTCAGCCCGCTGGGCTGGAGCCAGTTTATTGTTAACCGGGAGTTTGGCCTGTGAATGCCTGGATCTGGCTGAGCGTTCCTGTCACACCGCTGCTGGCGGCGCTGTTATTACTTGCATATCGCAAGCGGGTGCAGACACTTGCTCCCTGGCTGAGTCTGAGCGTGCTGCCCGCGCTGTTGGCCAGCGTCACTTACAGCCCTGCCTTCATACCGGATGCCGTGTGGGAAGGCGCGCGCTGGGCAGCTGACAGCACGGTGACACGGCCGTGGCTGACCTTCACTGCCGTGCTCTGGGGGATCGCCGGCTTCTATGCCGGCTACAGCCAGCGCGACGATCCCGGACTGCTGCGTTTCTGGTTATTCTGGCTGGCCGCACTGAGCGGCAACCTGCTGCTGATCATTGCCCAGGACGCCCTCAGCTTTTATGTGGGTTTCTCCATGATGAGCCTGTCGGCTTATGGCCTGGTGGTGCACAGCGGTAAACCACAGGCGCGGCGCGCCGGACGACTCTATCTTCAGCTGGCCATCTTCGGGGAAATTCTGTTGCTGGTGGGCATGGCCTTGCGTGTGCATGCTGCCGACGGCTCTCTGTTATTCAGTGACTGGCTGAACACACCGGCCGCACCCCTGAGCACTGCAGTGCTGCTGGTTGGCCTCGGCCTGAAAGCCGGTTTCTGGCCGCTGCATGTGTGGTTGCCACAGGCACATCCGGTGGCACCGGCACCGGCCAGTGCCGTGCTGTCGGGCGCCATGCTGAAAGCGGGCATTCTGGGTTTGTGGCAATTTCTGCCCGGTGTAGCACCCGTTGCCGAAAACTGGTCGCTACAGGCCTGGGCGCAGCCTGTGATGACCATCGCCGTGATCAGCATTGTGCTCGGCGCCCTGCTCGGCCTGACCCGACAGGATGCCAAACAGGCGCTGGCGTATTCCTCGGTCAGTCAAATGGGCTTCCTGCTGTTCCTGATTGCCCTGGACTGGTTGCTGCCCGGACAACGCGGGACCATCGGGGTGGCGCTGACACTGTACGCGGCACATCACGCCTTTGCCAAAGGCGCCCTGTTTCTCGCCGCCGATGTTGTCAAGGCAGGCGGTGCACCCGCCCGCCTGCATCAGGGCTGGCTGATGGCCGCTATTGCGGTACCGGCGCTGGCGCTGGCCGGTCTGCCACTGAGCAGCGGCGCAGCTGCCAAGACAGCGCTGAAGGCTCTGCTCGACGATCCGGCGCTGTCACACTGGCTGATCTGGCTGCAGATCGGTGCGCTGGGCACCCTACTGGTGGTAGGCCGCGCCGGCTATCTGCTTTGGCAATTGCGTCAGCAGGCGGCTGCCAAAGCGCCAGGCCAAAACATACCGCTCAGCGCTCTGCTTGCCTGGCTGGCGCTATGCGCGGCGCCTTTGGTATTGCCGTGGTTGTGGCCGCTGATGCTACCTGCCACCAGCGACAGTCTTCCCTTATACAAATGGGTCGAGCTGGGCTGGCCCATTGGCATTGGTTTGTTGATGGCTGCGGCCGGCCTGCACTTCCACTGGCAATCGCCCGGGCTGTTGCAGACCCCGCATACACCGTTCCTGAGGCTGTCTCTGAGTTTTAAACGGCGCTTGAATAAAGCGTTGTTGCCCTCCATCACGTCAGCATGGCTGCGACGTGACTGGCGACAGTATGAACGGCGCTGGAGCCGACTATGGCAGGGTCACACCGTCAACAAAAGCGCGACCCTGCTACTGGTTTTCATGGTGATTGCCAGTCTGACCATTTTTCGTGCGGCGCCCTGGTGATTCAATCGCCGATACGGCGCCAGGTCAGGGTTCCGGTGGTGCGGCCATTATCATCACGGATCGACAGCTTCAGCAGTCCATCCTCGGTGAATTCGTAGTAGCGCACGTTATCCTCGCCCACCCAGCTGCCGCGGGTGGGTGACCCTTCAACGTGATGGGTGACCCGGTTATTGTCGACATCCCAGGTGACCGGGCCCCAGTAGGCAAAACCGCCACGAACCAGTTCGCTGGTCTGCGCGGCACGCGCCGGCAGGTCTTTGGGCATGCCCTGGGCCGACATATGGTCATGTTCATCGTACATGATGCGGCCAATGTAGTTGGCGTCCACTTCGCCGCCTTCGGCCGGATACTGGATAAAACTGACCAGCTCATAGTGGCCGACAAACTGTTGTTTGACCGCGTCGAGGCGGGCTTCGCTGGCAGAGGTGGTCTGCATCCATGTGGCCGCCGCGGCGATCGTCGCAACGGCAGCAAGAATCAGGGTCTGGTGTCGCATAGCAGTCTCCTGTGAGAGAACGGTTGTTGTTATTGTGTTCAGCGACCTGATCATACGCCCGGCACATAATGGGGTAAAGGCTGTCGGCGATGACTATCGAGGCGAGACTGCTATCGGAGAGTGACTGCTATCGGAGAAAACCCGGATAGCTGCTAAACTTACCCCCCTGACAGACAGAATTGGCTTTATAACAGAGAACCACGCACATGGCAGTCACCCCGGACGCACAGGAAAACCAACAGCTACAACAATTGTTCAATCATCTGGAGCTGGAAAAGCTCGATGAAAACCTTTATCGCAGCGCGCACAAAAACGAAGGCTGGTTTCGCGTCTATGGCGGTCAGGTTCTGGCGCAGACCTTGTTGAGCGCCAGCCAGACCGTGCCCGAAGATCGGCATGTGCATTCCCTGCACGCCTATTTTCTGCGCCCCGGCGACCTCGATCACCCGATCATTTTCCAGGTGGACCGTATCCGCGATGGCAAAAGCTTTACCACCCGCCGCGTGGTGGCGATGCAGCATGGCAAAGCCATCCTGAACATGGCGGCGTCATTTCAGATTCCGGAAGAAGGGCTTTCACATCAGGCGCAGATGCCGGACGTGCCGCCGCCCGAAGAGTGCGCCAGCCGCAAGGAGATGGCCGAGCGCTTTCGCGGCAAGATCAGCGAAGACCTGCTGGAACGATTCTCGCGCCAGTTTGCCGTTGATCTGCGCCATGTCGACATCAACAGCCTGTTCGACAATACGCCGAAGGAGCCGGTCACCAGTGTCTGGTTCCGCGTCAACACCGAGTTGCCGGCGGACTATGACCGCCATGCCCACCTGTTGGCCTATGCCTCCGACATGACCTTGCTGCAGACCAGCCTGCGCCCGCACGGTCAGAGCCTGTTCGATCCCAAACTGCAGATTGCCAGTCTGGATCATGCCATGTGGTTTCACCGCCCGTTCCGCACCGACCAATGGCTGCTGTATGCACAGGACAGCCCGTCTTCGTCACAGGCGCGCGGCTTCAATCGCGGCAATATCTTTACCCGGGACGGGATACTGGTGGCGTCGGTCTGTCAGGAAGGTCTGATGCGGGTGCGGGGCTGACGCGTCGGCACTGACTCGACAGCCTCAAGGCGCTGAATCGGCATCAAGGGGGAGCGCCAGTTGGTCGGCGGCCCGCTCGTCCCTGGGCCGGAGCCGCACGCCAACACCGATCAGGCGTACCGGGCGCTGGTGCCGGGCCCAGGCCTGCTCCATCAGGGCCGGGAACAAACCCAGCTCACATGAGTCAGCGCTTTGCTCCGCCGTGGTGGAGACAAAATTGTCGAACTTCAATTTTACAAAGGTGCCGCCCACCTGATATCGCGTCTGCAGGGGCTGCCAGCGTTCAAGCATCTGCGCATGCAGCTCATGCAGACGCTCAATGCAGGCAGGCAGGTCTGCCAGGTCGTGCGCAAACGTATTTTCCACACTCAGGGATTTACGCTGGCGCTCGACTTTCACTTCCCGATCGTCAATGCCGCGACTCAACTGGAACAGCCGGGTACCAAAGCTGCCGAACTGCGCCAGCAGGGACTCCTCGCTGAATTCGCGCAGGTCGGCGCAGGTCTGCACCCCCATGGTGTGCAGGCGGGCCGCCGTCACCTTGCCCACACCGAACAGTTTTTTTACTGGCAATTGCAGGACAAAGGCATCGATCTGCTCGGGCCGGATAACAAACTGACCATCGGGCTTTTCCCAGTCACTGGCGATCTTGGCCAGAAATTTGTTGGGGGCAATGCCGGCTGACAGGGTAATGCCCAGCGTTTCGCGCACGCGGCGGCGGATATCCTGAGCAATCAGCGTGGCACTGCCCCTGAAAGCCTGCGTCGCACTGACATCGAGATAGGCTTCGTCCAGCGACAGCGGTTCGATCAGCGGCGTGTAGTCGGCAAAAATCCGCTGAACCTGGCGCGAGACCCCCCGATATATCTCCATGCGCGGCGGCACCACGATCAGATCCGGGCAACGACGCAAGGCGGTAGCGGTAGGCATGGCTGAATGAATGCCAAAACGACGCGCCTCATAATTGCAGGTCGCCACCACGCCCCGACGTTCGCTGGCTCCACCAACCGCCAGCGGCTTGCCGACCAGCGCGGGGTCATCACGCATTTCAATGGCCGCATAAAAACAGTCGCAATCACAATGAATGATCTTGCGCTGCCGGGGCAGGGCCTGTGTGTCTTCGGACGTCATCGGGCGACAGTATTTCCTCTACGGGACGATGTACCAGGCAAGAATTTCGCGTATTATCCCACAGCATGGACACACAAACGTTATTTCAGCAACATATCACCGAGCTTCAGCAGGGCTGGAACGCGGCATTGCAAAACACCCAGCCTGGCTGTGACGCCATCCTGATCCACAGCGGCAGCAGCCACAACTATTTTGCCGATGACCATGCGCCGCCGTTCAAAGCCTGGGGACACTTCCTGCGCTGGGCACCCGTCGACCGGCCCGACCAGTTTGTGCTGCTTGTCCCGGGACACAAACCGCGCCTGCTGGCCCTGGTGCCACGCGACTTCTGGCACGACCAGTCTCTGGAGACGGAGCGCTGGTGGGCAGACTGCCTGGACATCACCTTCATGGAGAACCTGTCGGAGCTGGCCACGCACCTGCCCGGGGTCACAACGCTGGTTTTTCTGGGGGAGAATCAAAAACTGGCTGCCGACCTGGGCATTCCGGCACAACAGATCAACCCGGCGTCGCTGCTGTCCTGGCTGGACTATGACCGGGCTGTTAAAACCGACTATGAAATTGGCCGTCTGCGCCAGGCCAATGCTCACGCCTTGCTCGGGCACGGTGCCGCCGAGCAGACTTTTCGCGACGGGGGTGACGAATACGATATCCATCACGCCTACCTGGCGGCCTGCCAGGTGCTGGATCAGGAACTGCCCTATTCCAATATTATTGCGTTGAATGAGAAGGCAGCAATATTGCACTACCAGAACAAACGTCGTTACCTGAACAGTGCCGGCAAACCACCCAATAATGTATTGCTGATAGATGCCGGGTGTCGCGCCTACGGCTATTGCTCCGATATTACCCGCACCTGGGCTGCTGAGGATGCACACCCGGTGTTCCACGAATTGTTGAAACGCATGCAGGCCTTGCAGGCGTCACTGGTAGACAGCGTGGTGCCGGGCGTATCGTTCGCGGACCTGCACCGCAAGGCACACCTGGGGGTGGCCCAGCTACTGACAGACACCAGCATTTGTTATGGCAATCCGGGCACGCTGGTCGACGATGGCACCAGCACCCTGTTTTTCCCGCACGGCCTGGGTCATCTGCTGGGCCTGCAGGTTCACGATGTGGGCGGGCGACTTGCCAACCGCAGCGGCGATATTGCCCCACCGCCGGAGCAATGGCCGGGGCTGCGCAATACCCGCACACTGGACGCCGGTGCGGTGGTAACCATAGAGCCGGGCCTGTATTTTATTCCGGCCCTGCTGGAACCGGCACGCAGCACAACAGCAGCAAAATCGATCAACTGGACACTTGTCGAGGAATTGATACCCTTTGGTGGCATTCGTATTGAAGACAATGTGCTGACCACTGACGAGGGCGCAGATAATCTGACCCGCAACGTCGCCTGAAGCAGGGGCGCCGGTCTCTGCTGTCAGGCAGGCAGATACCGGACCGTCAGATCATAAATGCGTTCGAGCGCACCTTTGTTGGCCGCAACCGCCGTCCTGCCTTTTCCACCCATCACCTGACGCGCGTCATCGTCCTGCAACAGGCGCACAACTTGCCGGGCAAGTTCGTTTTCATCACCGACCGTCCGCAACGCACCTACCTCGGTCAACTGTTCACAGATGGTCTGGAAATTGAATTGCGAGGGGCCTACGAGCACGGGTAAACCCAGTGCGGCGGGCTCCAGAACATTCTGGCAACCCGTATTGACCAGGCTGCCGCCGACAAAAGCCAGCTGAGCCAAACCATAGTAGGCCAGCAACTCACCCATGCTGTCACCCAGAAATATGTCAGTCAGCGCATCAATCTGTGCGCTGTCGCTGCGCCTGACGACCTGCAGAGAGTGTTTGTGGCACAGGCGCTCCACCGCGGCAAACCTTTCCGGGTGACGTGGCACTAAAATCAGAAGCGCAGTTGGCAGCTCCCGCTTGACGAGCTTGAACGCGGCCAGAACCTTCTCTTCCTCGCCATCGCGGGTACTGGCGGCGATCCAGATGAGCCGCGTACCTTCTATACGCTGGGCCATCCCGGCGGTCTGCGCCGCCAGGTTATCGGGCAGACTGAGATCGAACTTCATGCTGCCCGTGATATGCAGCGCCTGATCTGACACGCCCAGACGCCGGAAGCGCTCAGCGTCGGTTTCCGCCTGCGCCGCGATACAATCGATTTTTTGTAACATGGGTTTACCCAGCGCAGAAAATTTCTGGTAACCACGATAGGATTTCTCCGACAACCGGGCATTGGCAACCATGATGCTGGCGCCGCTCCTTTTACTGTAGTGCACCAGGTTGGGCCACAGCTCGGTTTCAACCAGAATGACCAGCGCCGGCTGAAAGGTTTTCAGAAAGCGTTTTACCGCGCCTGCGTAATCGTAGGGCGCATAAACATGGCAGACATCGTTGCCAAACAACTCCTCTATGCGTTCAGATCCTGTGGGCGTCATGGTGGTAACAACGATGCCCCACTCCGGCCGCTGCTGACGCAGGCGGATAACCAGCGGAGAAATCGCCACCGACTCTCCTACCGATGCGGCGTGAACCCATATCCAGCGCTGTTCTTTGCGATGTGCGTGAGCCAGATCAACAAAGCCCAGGCGCTCACCCCAGCGCTTGGCGTAGGCAGGCGACGGCAGCACCAGCGCGCGAAATAGCAGGCGCAACACAATGATGGGCAGCAGCAGATAAAAGGCGAAGTTGTAAATTGCTCTGTTCACGCGGAGTCCCTTCGAGTCAATGCGTACAAATGCACGGGCGTGATACCATTATCGCCACACCCACGCACCAGAGTACAGTAAACTCACTAAAAAGACCGCCTGCTCGAATCGAGCGGACACTTGTGAATCCAGGCTCATGTCAAAACATCACGGTACGCCAAAAGTCAGTCGCCCGCGCCAGCTCAACCGCCTGATCAGGAAGCGCGGCAAGAAGGTCGGGGCCGCCCCTGGCACCCTGATCCACATCGGCCCGGTCACCGCGGATCTGCCCCGAATAAGTCAGATTCACTACAATCAGACCGCTATCGACGAGTCCACACTGACAAATGCCACAGATTGTCAGCCCCCTGCGCCCGATACTACCGTGGCCTGGTTCAATGTCGATGGCCTGAGCAACCCGGATTTAGTCAGGATTCTTGGGGAAACGTTTAAACTTCACCCCCTGGTTATGGAAGACATCCTCAATACCGATCATCGACCCAAGATCGAGGTCCATGACAATTACCTCTATATCGTGATCAAGATGTTGCAGTTCCGGGAAGACAGTACGTCGATCACCATTGAGCAGGTCAGCCTCATCGTCGGGGACAACTACGTGCTGTCATTCCAGGAACGCCAGGGCGATGTGTTCAACAGTGTTCGCGAGCGCCTGCGCAGCGGACGGCGCATCAGACAAATGGGTGCCGACTATCTGGCCTACGCCCTGATTGATGCCGTGGTAGATAATTATTTCCTGATACTGGAGAACCTGGGCGACGCCATCGAAGACCTGGAGCAGGAGTTAATCGACAAACCCACGCCGACAACCCTGCACAGGATCCATCATTTCAAACGCGAGATGCTGCTTTTGCGCAAGGCAGTGTGGCCGCTGCGCGAGGTCCTGAGCAGCCTGAGCAGGGACGAGGATGTGGTCATCAACAGCGAAATCCGTCTGTTCCTGCGCGATGTGTATGATCACTCCATTCACATCATGGATAACATCGACACCCTGCGCGACCTGCTGACGGGCATGATCGACCTGTATGTGTCCAGTGTCAGTCAACGCATGAACGAAATCATGAAAGTGCTGACCATTTTTGCCAGTATCTTCATGCCACTGACATTTATCGCCGGTGTTTATGGTATGAATTTCGAGTACATGCCGGAACTGGCAATCCCCTGGGCTTACCCGCTAACTCTATTGTTCATGCTGGCCGTGGGTGTCGGGCTTGTTTTGTACTTCAAATGGCGCAAATGGTTATGAGCACCGAACTCAAGGTACAGATCGCGATTATCGGCGGCGGTATCGCCGGCCTATGGCTGCTCAACCGCCTCAATCAGGCCGGTTACGACACCATTCTGCTGGAACAGGATGCCATGGGCGGCGGACAGACCCTGGCATCGCAGGGCATTATCCATGGGGGGCTGAAATATGCGCTTAATGGCGCTCTGAGCCCGGCCAGCAGTGCCATTGCCGCGATGCCCGACCGCTGGCGGGCCTGCCTGCAAGGCGAAGGGGAACTGGACCTGCAAGGCTGCCAGGTGCTGTCGCGGCATTATTACATGTGGTCCAGCGGCAGTTACCGCTCGCGAATGAAAGCGTTTTTGGGCAGCAAGGCCCTGCACGGGCGCATTGACGCCCTCAAACCGGCGCAGTATCCGGCGTTCTTTCGCGACAGCGGCAGTCACCGGGTTCAGGGCACGGTTTATCAGTTAACCGATTTTGTTGTTGATACCCCATCTCTGCTGAGGACACTGACTGCGCCCTGGCGCGACCGCCTGTTCCAGTGCCGGAATATTCAGCTGACCAGTGACGACGACAGTACCCGCCTGCAGCTGGACACCGGCACCGACACGATCGACCTGCGCGCAACTCGTGTCATCCTGTGCGCGGGCGAAGGCAATGAAGGGCTTCTGAACGACTGGCAGCATCCGGCTACGATGATGCCACCGCTCATGCAGCGTCGCCCCCTGCACATGGTCGCCGTGAGAGTTTCGCACCCGGCCCCGCCCTATGTGCACTGTATCGGCGACAGCTTTGGCATGACACCGAGGCTGACTCTGACGGCTCACCCGTGCAAAGAGGACGATGGCCTGCACTGGATCTGGTACCTTGGCGGTGAACTGGCAGAATCGGGTATGAACCGCAGCGAGCCGGAACAACATGCTTTCGCTCGGCGCGAACTGGAATCCCTGTTCCCCTGGATAGATTTCAGCCACTCCATATGGAGCAGTTTCTTCATCAACCGCGCCGAGCCCAGAGTGGCCGACCGGCAACGTCCCGACAACGCCTATGTCGAAGACTGCGGTCCGTTAATGGTTTGCTGGCCGACCAAACTGACTTTGTGTCCCGACCTGGGCGACACGGTTGTGACCCTGCTTGATGCACAGTCGCTTATTGGCAACGACGACTCATTACCCACCCTGAAAGCACTAAATGAGCTGTTACCGACACCGGGCATTGCACCTCCCCCCTGGGAGAACCTGCGCTGATGTTGACGCTGCCTCATCGCACGCTGGGAAGCACCGGCATTGATGTTTCTTGCCTGGGCCTGGGCACAGTCAAGATCGGACGCAACGAAGGCGTCAAGTACCCCGAAAAATTTACTATCCCCGACGATTCAGCCGTTCGCAATCTGCTGCGCCAGGCGCAGGAACTGGGCATCAATTTCATCGACACCGCCCCCGCCTACGGCAGCAGCGAGGAGCGCCTGGGCAAACTCATGCAGCGACGCCAGGAATGGGTTATCTGCACAAAAACGGGTGAAGAGTTCAGCGGCGGGATCTCCGGGTTCGATTTCAGTGCGCAGCATACCCGGCACAGTATCGAGCGCAGCCTGAAACGCCTGCGGACCGACTACCTGGACCTGGTGCTGGTGCATTCCGACGGCAACGACCAACACGTCATCGAACACACGGACTGTCTCGACACGCTGATGCGTTGCCGCGAGCAGGGACTGATCCGGGCAGTCGGTTTTTCTGGCAAAACCGTTGATGGCGGTTTGCTGGCGGCAAACCTGTGCGACCTCGTCATGGTGAGCTATAACCCGCAGCATACCGCTGAAGTCGATGTCATTGATCACGCCCACAAACTGCACAAGGGTGTATTAATCAAGAAGGCATTTGATAGCGGGCATGCCATCGTCGGGCAGAATAATACGGAAGATGCTGTGACACAGAATATGCGGTTTGTTTTTTCCCGGCCGGGTGTGTCAGCCATAATCGCCGGCACTATCAACCCAAAGCATTTGCAGCAGAATGTCGCCGCCGCCACGCGGGCTCTGTCAACAACATCGGCATAAACGGCTATTGGAACGCATCGCGATTAATATTGAAGCGTCGCTGCTGATACGCTTCAATGTCGGCAAACGTTTGCTGCGCAGCACTGGTGTACGCTTCTTTCAACGCCGTTTTCAATGCCGCTTTGTCCTCCGCCAATACCGCCATCATGTCGGTCCGCATTTGCGCCCGATTCAATGATTCGTCAACCTCATTGATCAGCAGATCGGTACCCACCCAGGTTGCGGCTGCCAGTGCCGGTGCACAAATAATCACCAGCGGCCCGCACAAAGTACCGGCACTGCCTGCCGCGGCACTGCTCGCCAGCCTGCCGGTCAGGCGGGCAAAACCACTGGAGATGACCCGTTTCGTCGCCGTGCGACTGACCACTCGGGAGCCCATGCGCATACTGGCGCGTGCCGCCAGCACGCCAGCGCCAGAACCGGCACCCACCAGCGATTTACTCATGTACTCGTCCAGCGCCAGCGTGGGTTGTGGCAATGTCAGACAATCCGCTGTCGACAATAATTGCGCCATCAGCGCATCCTGCATTTCGTACAGCTGCCGCACCTCGGCATCAAAGCTGCCGGCCAGGGCTTCAGTAATGTCCGCCACTCCCGGCGCCACCGTCGTGCTGACATAGGTATCAATCCGCTCACCGATATAGTCAGCGAACGTGGTTTCAGCCATCGCCGAACGGCCCATGAACGCCAGCTGGGTATATTGTCCGCGTAAACTGAAATTCCAGTCGAGGAAACGCTCTACACCGGCTGCGGCCGGGGCGAAAGCCCGCTCTACCTGCTCATCAATGTTCGTATTTATCCGGGCCAGCATGGCCTGCTGTTGCCCGGACAGAACCTGTTGCGCCTGTGCGGCGAGGTCTTGCTGTTGCACCTGTTGCTGCGCCGGCGTGATATTGCGGCAGGGGTCGATCGGCCCCATCGGCAAGGCATTGTGCGGGCCGACATCTACTGTGCGCTGAGGCATCAGATATGAACCAACATTTACCTGTGTCAACACCAGGTAAATCAGCAGCATCACGATCATCGCGACACTGAAGTAACGTGCAAAGGGTGAAGCACCCAGCACTGGTTGAGCCGCTTCTTTACGTCCGGCTACCAGGGTAATCCATCCCAGCAGCAGTACCCAGATTGACCCCAGTTTCAGCGCATTGACCAGCAGAAACACAAGCCAGGCACTCAATTTGACCGGCGCCAGCAGCGCATCACTGTCCGATGCCATCTGCATCAGGTGCCACATACCATCATTAAGAGCGGCATTGATACCTAACAGCGCACCAACAGGTGCCAGCGCAGCCTGGCCAGCCTCCTGCTGATACGCCGCTTGCGTCACCAAGGCAAAGTTCAGGTGTCGGGTATCAGGTACATCAACAAGGTAGAACTGAAGCAGGACCAGCACCACGGCAGCGACGCCCAGGGTACAGCGATGACTGATTCTCAGCAGTACCGGCAAGCGATACTGAGGCGTCAGTTCAGCCGCGAACCAGCGGTGGCTGAGCCAATAGAACAACAGGAATAACGGCAGGCTGGAAATAATGACAAACCATTCCAGATTTGTCAGCTCGCTGGTCATGGTCAGCGCAATCAGCGCACTTGTCAACGCCACAAGCATCAACAGCAAGCGCTGAAGATAGCTGTCCCAGAACAGCCGTCTTAGCAGACTGCCGTCACCGGTCACATGGCTCAGCAGGGCATGACGGCGCATCAGATTGACGCGGGACAGATACTGAAACGCCAGCCATGACAACACCAGCACGACCACCAGCAAACCGGAAACATTCATCGCGGCCAACGGATAGTAGCGGATTACGCCCAGCACCAGCAGAGAACCGGCCAGGGCGTAAAGGCCGGTTTTGATGGAGCGCCTGTCTGACATACCGCCTCCAGCGACGGCTACTTTACCAATATCGGGATATTCAGTGCGGCGTCATGACACAGACGTTGCACACCAGCAATGTGCGCAGACGTTGCGCGGGGTAATCCTGTGGCAATATCAGATCCATCATCGATTGCCAGCGTTGCACTTCGTGTGCAGGCACACCCGCGAGTACGCGGGACAGATCAAGCGCACCATGCGCCGGGGAATTACGCAGCCCACTGACAACGCCATCACGAACAGTTGCCAGGACCTGCGTCGCGCCCATGCTGTCCATCATCTGTATCAACATCTGTTCGCCAAAGCTTAACGGTTGTTCCACATACACTTCCTGCCAGGCCTGCAAACCGGCCAGCTCTGCGGCTGATGCGATCGCCTGCTCCAGGTCACCCAGTTCATCAACCAGATCCAGCTCAAGTGCCTGCGCACCCGTCCATACGCGCCCCTGGGCCAGCGCATCGACTTCCGCCAGCGGGATATCACGGCCATCAGACACCAACTGAATAAATCGCTGATAGGCGTCATCAATGGTGCTCTGATAAATTGTGGCCAGTACGTCGTCCATACCACTCAGGGGATCACCGGCCCTCGACATGGCTGTGGTGCCAACCCCGTCAACGCCGATGCCCAGGTTGTCCAGTGCCTCTTCAAAGGTCGGTATCATACCAATGACCCCGATGGAGCCGGTGATGGTCGATGACGAAGCCAGAATTCTGTCAGCGGTCGCGGCAATCCAGTAACCGCCTGATGCTGCCGTGCTGCCCATGGACACAACAACAGGACGCCCCGACTGCTGAAACTGGGTCAACGCGGCGCGAATTTCCTCGGATGCCAGCGCCGCACCGCCGGGAGAATCTATACGCAACACCAGTGCTTTAACCGCGTCACTTTGCTGCGCGATGCGCACCAGTTCCGACACATCGTCAGCGCCTATCAGACCTTGCGGCTGCTCCCCGGGCATGATGGTGCCTTGTGCCACAATCACCGCTACCTGGTCATTCAAAGGCGGGATTATACGGTCGGTAGCACCCAGATAGTCTTTGTAGTGAATCTGCCGGAAACTGCCATTGTCATTGTCCACGCCCACACTGGCAGCTACCTGCCGTCGGAAACTGTCAATGCCGGCGATATTGTCAACCAGCCCCTGCTCGAAGGCCACACGCGACATATCACCACTGGCTGCCATCAGTAATTCAGGAAACCGGTCCGCATAGGCCTGCAGCTCAGCAGGGCTGCGCTCCCGGTTCGGGGCCACCCGCGCCAGGAAGCCTGACCACAGTTCCCCCATCAACGTCTGCGCGTCGGCGCGTGCCTCGTCGGACATATCCATCCGGGTGAACGGCTCCGCTGCAGACTTGAACTCACCGACGCGAAACACATGTACATTGATATTGAGTTTGTCCAGCAGATCGCGGACAAAAAGCTGATTGCCGCCATAACCGGTGATCATCACGCTGCCCATCGGGTGCAGGGTAATGGTATCCGCGTAAGACGCCAGGGCATACTGGCCTTGCGAAAAATAGTCGCCGTAAGCATAGATGAGCTTGCCGCTGTCCTTGAAGTCAGCCAGGGCATCGCCCAGAATTTCAATATGAGCAGGGCTGACACCCAGCAGGTCCTCCAGATCCATGACCAGTGCCGTGATGCGGTCGTCTTCGCCGGCGCGCTGCAACGCATCCACCAGATCCTGCAGCACTGAATTCTCCGGCATCGCCGGCCCCAGCAACAGGTCGGCAGGGTTAGCCTGGCTGCGCTGCTCCGTGATGACACCGGACGGTGACCACACCAGCGCCGCCTCGTCAGGTACGGTCATCGGCTCAGGCCCGGAAAACACTGCGTACAATACAACACCGATGATCAGCAGGAAAATCAAACGCCCCAGCACCACCCGCACCGCGTCAATCATCCGTCCCAAAAACGACAATAGTCTTTTCATACCCGTTTTATCTCCTTATCTGCCGGTGTCTGTTTCCCACGAATTGGTTTGAACCACTTGAGGAGCTGCGCCCATCCATCAAATTTATTGATGCATATGCGCCAATTATTGCGTCATTCATCGAATCTGTTTTGGTTATGCTGTCTTCAGTCATTTTAGCAGGAGGAATCATCCATGACTCGAGTATTAGTGCTTTATCATTCCATGTACGGCCATATTGAAACCATGGCGCAGGCAGTTGCCGAGGGCGCAGCTCGTGTCGACGGCGCTGAGGTTACCATCAAACGTGTTCCTGAAACCATGCCGACAGAGGCCTTTAAAGCCGCCGGTGGCAAGACTGAGCAGGCCGCTGATGTCGCCAGCCCGGCTGAGCTGGGTGATTATGATGCCATCATCCTTGGTGTGCCCACCCGGTTTGGCAACATGTCGGGGCAGATGCGCAATTTCCTGGATCAGACCGGCGGTCTGTGGGCCAAGGGCGCGCTGGCAGGAAAAGTCGCCAGTGTGTTCGCCTCGACAGGGACCGGCGGTGGTCAGGAAATGACCATCACCTCAACCTGGACCACATTGGCTCACCACGGCATGGTCATTGTGCCATTGGGTTATACCGCACCAGAGCTGTTTGATATTTCCCAGGTCAGCGGCGGCACACCCTACGGTGCCACGACCATCGCCGGTGGCGACGGTGCGCGGCAACCCGATGATCGCGAGCTGGCGATTGCCCGCCACCAAGGTGAACACGTCACCCGTATCGCAGCAAAACTGACAGCATAACGTCTCCGCCAGTTGAAGGTAGCTCCAAATGCCGGTCGCGATATGACCGGCACTGACGGCCAGGGTGTCATTACATGCCCTGGCCTTTTTTTGCCCTTCTTTTTTAACGCGTTTCCAGCACCCGACGCAGTGCCAGATAGTCGGCATGAAATTTACGAATCCCTTCTGCCAGCTTTTCCGTCGCCATGGCATCTTCATTCAACTGCCAACGGAAATTGGCCTCCGGCAAACTGATGCGCTTTTCGTTGCTGACCTGCGCCGGGTCCAGCGCGCGCGGCAAATCACCGTCATCCGCCGCCAGTTGTTCCAGCAGAGCAGGTGAAATGGTTAAACGATCACAACCAGCCAGGGCTTCAATCTCGCCGGTATTGCGGAAACTGGCACCCATGACGATGGTCGGGTACCCATGCGTTTTATAATAGCGGTAGATTCGCTGCACCGATAACACGCCCGGGTCATCCGCTGCCGTGTAGTCCTTGCCGGTGCTGGCCTTGTACCAGTCCAGGATGCGCCCGACAAACGGCGAAACCAGGAACACGCCCGCTTCGGCACAGGCGATTGCCTGGTTGAAACCGAACAACAGGGTCAGATTGCACTTGATGCCGTCCTTTTCCAATTGGCGCGCGGCCTGAATACCTTCCCAGGTCGCCGCTATCTTGATCAGTATCCGCGATGTATCCACGCCGGCCTGGGTATAGAGCTCCAGCAACCGATTGGCTTTACGTATGGTGCCTTCAGTATCGAATGACAGGCCGGCATCCGCCTCGGTTGAGACATAGCCAGGCACCGTAGCAGCAATGCGCTGCCCGAAGTTCACTGCCAGCTTGTCCATGGCGGCATCGGTGCGCGCCTCCGCTGTGCTGCCGGTGCGCTGCCCGAACGCCACGGCGTCTGCCACCAGATCGTCATATTGTGATTGCTGCGCCGCGTTCAGCAGCAGCGATGGATTGGTTGTTGCATCCTGCGGCGTGAACTGCCGTATTGCTTCAAAATCGCCCGTATCTGCCACCACCGTGGTCATTTTCTTGAGGGCGTCCAGTTTGCTCATAACAATATCCTGTTGAATCCTGTGAATTTCCGGTCATGTAAAGCCAGACTCCGAATATCCTGCATATCCACACCTGACGTCAATGTAATAAAACTGCAACAAACATGGCTTAGGCTAAACATCTTCCCCAAAGAATACGAACCAACACGCTATCTGAAAACATAGCCGAGCTCCGGAAAAACATACTCGAGGCAGTCAGTGCGAGGCAAAGCAGGCGATATGAAGCCAGGCAGTCTATGGCCTACCAGACCCCGATTGTTAGCGGGCAGCGCTTTCCTGCTGATAGCCATTGTGTTGTCCGGTATTTTGTCACACCAGAATGCGCGCATCAGCCTGGGCGAATACTACCAGTACCGCTGCTCCACAGGTCTTGCGTCCGGTCCGGAGCTGAGAATTCTGTCAGTGATTCCCACCTATGCTGCCGAGATGGCGCAAAAACTTTGCCGTTCGCCGGCGATCAGCGAGGAATTCGCGTCGGTGAAAGTGTCATGGAAGCCGCGCACCCTGCTCAGCACCGCGGATCTGGTCAACCAGCGCTATGACGTGATCTGGAACCGGCACCATTTCCTGACCGGTTTGATGCCCGACTTTGACGAGCATTACGATACCTTGCTGCACTACGATAACTATTCGGTGTTCTGGCTCAGCCTGAACAACACGCCACAAATGACGGCGGAGTACTTTCAGGGCAAGCGCATTGGCCTGCTCGCTGACGACAGCAGCCATACCCATAATCTGCTGCCATTGACCTCCCTGGCCACCATCGACACATTGGGGGAAAACTACGTACCGGTGTATTTCGCCAACACTGGCTCCCTGTATGACAGTTTCTATCGTGGCGAGCTCGATCTGATCACCGGCGGGTTGAATCTCGCAATTGACAGGCCGGTATTTCGCACGCTGGTCGACAACTCGGCAACAGCGGCAACTTTTTTTGTGCGCCAGCCACTCGAAAGCCCGGCCCAGCGCTGCGAGATCGTAGCCGCACTCAGGTTATTGACCCAACTGTGGCAGGGCATAGAAACGCACCAGAACATCAACGGCGTTGCCACACACGGCAGCGATGCGGCGGGCAGTTGCCGATGACAACATTATCTGTGTCTACTGACTTTACGCACAAAACGTCCGTGGTCGAATCGCGCTCAAAAGCCACGTTGTGCTGGCTGATGCTTACCGTGGTGCTGTCCTTGGCCGGTGCAGGCGTTGCGCTGTGGTCAGCAAAAACCAGCTTGCAGGACACCCTTGCCGAGCAGTTGCCCCGCAGACTGGCTGACGCGCTGCAATTCAGTTTTGTGTCAGACGCGGACACCATCAATCTGGTCAGCAATGCAGTGGATCAGGATCTGGGCTCGCTAAGCGTTGCCGGACGCTCTGCGCTGTTGCACAACTGCAGCGCCCAACTGATCCGGCTGCTGTCCTCCGCGCCGCAACGAACAACAACACGCTCAGCCCGACTGCTCCCCGTAGCAACCACAATACGGGTGGACTGGCACCACGGTCAGTCCCCGGAAGTCGCCAGCTTTCAGCTGCAATGTACGCTTGATGTGCCAAGACTGCTGGGTATCAATGCCTTTCTCGCGCTCGTATCTGTTCTGCTGATGCTTCTGCTGCCACCCGTCATGTCACGGCGCCTGCCCTGGCTTCTGCTGGGCATCAAACAGCATGGCTACAGCGCTCGTGGTCTCAGACAGGCTCTGGCAATCGCATTGGCGCCGGCCACTATGCGGTTTGATCACCAGCGGCACAGTGTCACCCTGCATGGCATCACCCTGACATTGCCCAAAACCCCTTATTTTTACTACGTCTGGTACGCGCGTCTGCGCCTTGGCTCTGCCCGGGTTTCTGGCGCCAGCCCCGGCGACAACAGTGAAGGCTGGCTGCTGAACCCGGCGACCGACCGACCCGACCGGGTGTCAGCGACATTTTTGATCGAACTCATGACCGCTTGCGGCGGTCACCAGAAAGCCATCAATGATCTGACGGAACACGGTTTGCGCGCAAAAATACTCGACCAGAACCGCAACAAAGTGAAAGACGAGCTTTGTCGCGTGCTGGGCGAAACTCTGGCTGCGCCCTACCTCTTTGAATCAGAGCGTGACCCCCGCACCGCACGCTATCGACACCGGCTTGCCTGCGCACCAAACCTGATAGTGCTGTAAATACAAGCGCCTTTTTCTCCGGACGCAAGCGCCTTTCTCTTTAAGTGCAAGCGTCTACGTCAACTAACCACCTGGTGCATCTTGTTGATATTAAAAACATTCATGTTTAAGAGATATCTCATTTCCGGCAGCAGGGTGTTTTTCACGTAAGCGTCATACAAGCGGCTCAAGATGCCACGGGTCAGGCAGTTCAGCTAGCCATTACCAGGCTGGCAGCTGATGCCTTGTTGAAACAACTTACCCCGGAGCACCCTGGACATGAGCACTAAATTTTCTCCCCAACGTAAACTCGTCTCTGCCTTGATTGCCGCATCTATTGGAGCCTCAGTCAGCTCTATGCCGACACTGGCACAAGACAGCGAAATCACCGAAGTGATCACCTTCGGCAGCCCCATTCGTGACAGCCAGAAAGCCGCCATCGAAGAAAAACGTAACGCCGACAATTATCTGGATGTGGTCTCTGCCGATACCATCGGCCGTTTTCCTGACCAGAACCTGGCCGACTCGCTGGGTCGCATGCCGGGGCTGGCCATTGAACGCGACCAGGGCCAGGCGCGTTATATCAACTTCCGCGGCGCCCCTTTTCGTTATACCTCTCTGGCCATTGACGGGCTGACCATTCCGGGTGCGGAAAATGGCCGGGTGCCACGCTTCGACGCCTTCCCCGCCGTCATTACCCGTCGCATCTCGGCAAATAAGGCAATCACGCCGTCAATGCCCGGCGAGGCGGTATCCGGCTTTATCAATATCGAATCTTTTAACCCGTTTGATGCCGAAGGCTGGTCAGCATCCAGCGACATCGGCACCGGGCGACAGGAACTGGGCGATGGCGATGTCGCGCGCTACAGCCTGCGCCTGTCATGGTCGGACGAGAATATTGGTTTTTCTTTATTCGGTTCACACAACAGCCGCGAACAGGTGACCGACAATCGCGAATTCGACCTCGCCATTGACCCCGCTTCCAACGAACTGCTGCTCAACGAAATCGATTACCGAAGCTACTTTGTAAACCGGGAAGACAATGCCTGGGGCGGACGGCTTGAATACCGGCCGAGCGGCAGCATGAACCGATATTTTTTCTCCACGCTGTACAGCGAGTTCATTGACGAGGAAGAGCGCAACCAGCACGTGTTTGATTTTGCGGGTGGCGCTGAAGCCGCCGGCACTGACCGTGTCATCGGCGATTCGGGATACCAGCCGCTGGTGCTGGCAAGTCGCTACCTGCAAAACGGTCGCTACAATAACTCAGCCCTGACCAACACCCTGGGCGCCGACTTCAGCGTGGGCAACTGGTTCATGGAAGCGCGCCTGAACCAGACGGCAACCGAAAACAACACCTTCCTGCCCATTCCCTTAAGTGTTGGCGGCGCCGCCTCGGCCAGCTTTGACATCAGCGATGTCAAAAATCCGATCACCAATATATCTTCTCCTTTCAGCACCAATCCGATGAATATTGCCGACATCAACTATGCCGTCACGCTTGGCATTATCATCGACTCCAATCTGGACATTGACGCCGACAAAATCAAACTCGACGCGGAGCGCAACATCTCCCTGTTCAACCGCAATGCCTTGCTTGAGCTTGGTTTTGAACATGATATGCGCCAGGGACGCGGCACTGGTTTTGCAGTTGCGCAAGGAGCCTTCCCGCAAAATGTGGATATTGACGCCTTTAACAGCGGCTCGCCCTGGATAACGGATTTCACCAACAGCATCGGCGGCACCTATTACGACAACCCGGGTGTATTTCAAGCCTGGTCTGATGCGGTCGGGGGAGTCAGCGTGACGGCGCCGGCTGATCAGATTGTGGCCATCGATGAGGACATCACAGCCGCTTACGGCATGACCACGACTGACTTTGCCTGGGGCAACATCGTGGCAGGTGCCCGCATTGAGCGCACCGACTATAGCAGCGAAGGCCCGCTGGCATCCTATAGCGATGACTTTGTCCATGTGCTGCCCAGTGCGCACGTCAATATCGACCTGCGCGAGAACGTCAAACTGCGCCTGGCCGCCACCTCCGCCATCAGCCGCCCCACCTACAATGAATGGCGCGCCTCCGCCATCGTCAGCCCGGTTGACCAGGCCGTTACCGGCGGCAACCCCAGCCTGGAACCGGAAGAAGCCATGGGCCTGGACGCATCACTGGAATGGTACTACGGCGACGCCAGTCTGATCTCCCTGGGCGCCTTTCATCGCGATATCGACAATGTGATCTACGCCGATTCCTCAACCATCGACGGTGGCATCTACCTGCCCTCCGCAGCAGGCCAGCGCTGGACCTACACCGGCTTCATCAACGGCGACAGTGGTTCGTTGACCGGTGCCGAGTTCAACCTGATCGCCCAGGTCTCCGACTTTGCCCCCGGCCTGTTGAATGGCCAGCTTGATGGCCTGGGATTTAATGCCAACCTGACTGTGCTGGACAGCGAGTTCACCACCGAGGGCGGCAACCGCTTCAGCCTGCCGGGCACTTCGGAAATGATCTACAACACCTCGGTCTATTACGAGACCAACCGCCTGTCACTGCGACTGAACTACCAGTTCCGTGACGACTGGTTATCCACCACCGAAAACGACGCCATGGCTGAATACTGGGCAGCGCAAAAACGCCTGGACCTGTCTGCCAAGTACGACCTGCCCTGGCAGATGGCGGGCGCAGACCTGTCGGTTTACCTCAACATCAACAACCTGAATGATGCAATTGATGTGCGCTATTCCGGCACCGAACGCACGCCGAATCAGGTTGAGCGTTACGGCCGCTATTACATGGCTGGCATACGCGCCAACTTCTGACATTCATCGGAACACACAACGAATCACATATCATGAAGAGGATACGACACATGTTAAGGCAAACGAGTTCATTCGCCCTGTACGCTGCCCTTGGCGCGACCCTGCTTTTTATGCTCGCTGTCAGCGTCAACGCACTGGCTGCGACGCCTGAGCAGCGCGCACTGATAGAGAGACACCTGATCCCCATGGAAGGCGGGCGTAACTTCCGTGACCTGGGTGGCTACCAGACCGAAGATGGCAGACAGGTCAAATCCGGCCTGCTCTACCGCTCCGGCGTTCTGCATCATTTGACTGATGCCGACTACAAAAAAATAGACGCACTTGATATCCAGACCGTTGTCGATTTTCGGGCCATTGAAGAGCGTCAGGATGAACCAACAAACTGGAAGGCCGGTGACGTCAATATCATGACCTGGGATTACCATATGACCTTCGGTGAGGGCAACGATGTTCTTGGTGCGTTTGCCAATCCGGATCTCGGCGGTCCGGAGGCCGAGGCTTTGATGGCCGAACTGTACCGCCAGATGATTGATCAGCAGCAACCCCACTACGCGGCCATGTTTGATCAGTTGGCCAATAACGATGAAGCCCTGCTGTTTCATTGCACGGCCGGCAAGGATCGCACCGGCATCGCCGCAGCCTTGCTGCTGACCGCACTGGGCGTTGAACGGGAAACTGTCATCGCCGACTACACACTGTCTGAAACCATCGCCAGCCTGCCTGAGTATCAGACGGCAGCGCCAGCGCTGACTGACGACATGGATGAGACTTACAGCTTCCTGGCCTCGATGTCGCCTGCCGCCCTCGACGCGCTGATGGGAACACGCCGCGCCTATATCGAAGCTGCCCTGGACGAGATGGCGACGCGCGCCGGTTCGGTTGACGCCTATATCCGTAATGACCTGGGTGTGAGCGAGCAGGATCTTCAGCAATTGCAGGCCACGTATCTGGAATAAGCCAGGCAAGGATCAAAAGCCCGTTGTCAACGAGCGACAACGGGCTTTTTTTTACTCTGATTTTCACGGAAACTGACCAGCATTGCTGACACAATGATACCGCTGAGGTATTGTTTCGGTCAGCCAACAACACAAACAACGTCAAACCGGCACTGGGCAAGCACCGTCACGGGCTGGTATAACTCACCCTTGGTATCACCTATGAGAACCCTGATCGCAAGCCTGCTTATGACCATTATCAGCGCCACCCTGCACGCCCAGACCAACCGGATTGATCTGATCCGCCCGGATGCCCCTGAACTGGCACGTTTTGGTGCTTACGACATCGGTGTACGTACCCTTGAAGTCACTGATGTCGATCGCCCCGACGTTCTCAATATGCGCAGAGACGAGGAAACCCCGCTTTATCAGCGCAGTCTGACACTGGAGATCTGGTACCCGGCGCAGCTCGCTGCGGATCAGACACCAGGCACTGAATATCAGACCCCCACCCGTAATTCCGCGGTGACTGCCACCCTGCACGGACGTGCGGTGCGTGATGCCGATGCTCTGCAGGATCCCGGCGCATTCCCCCTGATCATCATCTCCCATGGTTATCCCGGTAACCGCTACCTGCTCAGCCACCTGGGTGAAAACCTGGCCAGCAAAGGCTACGTGGTGGTATCAATCGACCACCGCGACAGCACTTACGAGGATCAGCAGAACATCAACAGCACGCTGTACAACCGTGCCATGGATCAGCGCTTTGTACTGGATGCGATTGCAGGGCTGGCCGACGTCAGCGATCACTTTCTGCACGGCGTCGTCGACAGTGACAACACGGCGTTGATCGGTTACTCCATGGGGGGCTATGGCGCCGTCAATAACCTGGGGGCCGGTTACAGCGATGCGGGCGTGGGTTTCATTGCTGCGCCGCCCAATGGTCTGCTGAACGAGCTGGCAGCATCAAACCCCGACTTTGCCGGCAGCATTGACCCGCGTATCAAGGCCGGTATTCCGATCGCACCCTGGGGCATGAACACAGGTTTCTGGGATGCCGACGGCCTGGCCGGCATCACAGTACCGACGCTGTTTGTGGCCGGTGATGCTGACACCACGTCAGGCTATGAAAACGGGATCAAGGCCGTTTACGACGGCGCCGTGAACAGCGACCGCTACCTGCTTGTGTTCAAAAATGCAGGTCACAGTGCAGCCGCGCCCATCCCCCTGCCTGTTGAATTTCTCGACCGCGAAGACACCACCGGCGCCGGTCATTACACGGACCCGGTGTGGGATACGCTGCGCATGAACAATATCCTGCAGCACTTCGCGACTGCTTTTCTGGATCTGCATTTAAAAGGCGACGCTGACAAAGCCACCTACCTGGATGTCATCGAGGATGGCGCCGAAGGCGTCCATGCAATCAATCCCAACGGTGAAGCGCGCCCTGAGCACACTTACTGGAAAGGTTTTGGCCAGGGCTCAGCGGTCGGTCTGAAGCTGTATCGTAACTGAGTCTTTAGCCTTTCAGCCTGGCGACCAGCCGGCGCAGGCCGCTGCGCACACCGGTATTAAGTCTGCTGCCGGTGTAGCGGCCCTTGGCGACATGCCGTATGCGGAACACGCCAGGCACCTCAATCGGCTCGCCCTGCGTTCTCAGCAACCAGCGAAAAGCGCGATCCTCATAGGCCTTGCACCAGGTCTCTGAGGGCCTCTGGTAATAAGGCAGGCTCTCGCAATAACCTACTGCCCGGGCGACATCGCCATGGGTAATCTGCAAAGGCCCGGTCGCCCGATCGCGCGGAAAGCGTGAAAACAGCCCCGGATCAACATCCAGCACCTGCAGCGGTGCCATCACCGGCGATAACAACGGCGCATCCGGGGGCAGCAGCGCCGTGCATTGCTCTGCTGACGGAAACACCAGCGTGTCTCGCCGCCCCTGCAGCGCAGCGGCCAGACCATCAAGGCAGCCTTCGCGAAACAGCAGGTCACAATCGGTAAACCACACCCAGTCGGCCGTGCTTTCCCGGGCCGCCAGATTGCGACCAATGGCACGCCGGAACAACGCCTGGCGCGGCAGTTTTTGCCAGTTCCAGCGCACACCGGGCACATTGTGTTGCGCAATATGCTCCAGTAATGCCACCGTCAGGCCATCTTCTTCGCCGTAATAAACCGTCATCGTGACATCCACGTTCTGCGGCGGAAACAACACCAGTGAACTGAGCTGGTACACCAGCATGTGGGCGTAGTTCCAGCAGTGGCTGACGATTTCAATATGCAGCCTGCCCTCACGCGCAGCGCGCTGTTCCGGACCTGGCAGGTCGGGTAGAAACCAGCGCGCAGGGATCAGACCACTGGCCGCCAAACGTAAAAACCGCCCTTGCAATGGATCGCTCCAGCGCGGCTCAGGTACCTTGAATTCATTCATATTGCGTTGCTTTACGGCAAAAAGGACTATCTTAGCGGAAAAATGCAGGTTAATCTCTCATGTGAAAGTCATCACGTTTGTCACTTTGCTGACAATATCAACATGCTATAGTGAAGCGATGCGATATACACAATACAAAAGCGGCAACCAATACGTGCTGTTCAATCAGAATGTGCTGAACGCTTTTTGCGACTCCATCTTTGAGACCTGCCCCGAGCACGTCACGCATATCTGCAGTGATGCGCAGGGCCGCGGAACAGTTGTGTTTTTTGAGCACGAGGATCGCGAACTGGTGCTGAAACGTTATCATCGCGGCGGCCTCATCGGCCGTTTTGTCAACTGCACGTATCTGTTCAGTGGCTTGAAAAAAGTCCGTATGTGGCAGGAATTCCAGTTGCTGGCACACATGCGCGATCTGGGCCTGCCAGTGCCACGGCCAATAGCCGCGCGCTGCATCAAGACCTCGCCGTTAACCTATCAGGGTGACGTTGTTGTTGAACGAATCTGCGGTGCCCAGACCCTGGCAGAGATCTTGTGCAAGGACGCCTTGTCAGAGAAGACCTGGGAAGCAATTGGCCTGGTGATCCGCCGTTTCCACCAGCACCATGTTGATCACGCCGACCTCAATGCCTGCAATATCATGCTGACTGCATCGGGACAAATCTACCTGATCGACTTCGACAAAAGCCACATCCGTCCAGGCAAGGATCAGGGCTGGCGCCAGGGCAACCTGAAGCGTCTACGCCGATCCCTGCAGAAATGGCAACAACAGCAAGCCGGGTTCCATTTTGAATCCCGACACTGGAAGGCTCTGGAACGTGGCTACCAGGGGGCAAAAACCCAGCCCATGCGCTCGTCACAGGCGGCAGAGGCGCTAAGCCGTTAGCTGTAAAAGTGCCGTTAGCTGTAAAAAGTGTCGTTAGCGAAACCTCAACACCCCATCCTCAAGCTTACCGCGACGCAACTGTTTGCGATCGCGCCGGTAGTCCTGCGTGTTCAACCACGGTTCACGGTCACCCTGTTTCGGGAAACGATGCATCATACGCTGCATGTAACCAGCTGAAAAATCATCAATAAAAGGCCTTGGCGTCATCTCCCGGTCCTCATCACGCAGTTCGGGGCGACAACTGCGGGTGCCGGTCGCGTCCATATGATTGATCAGGCGACAGAAAAATTCTGCGATCAGATCGGCACGCAAGGTCCACGAAGCATTGATGTAACCAAAGGTGAACACCAGGTTGGGCACGCCCGAGTACATCAGTCCTTTGTATGACCAGGTATCGGCGAAATCCAGTGGCTGTCCGTCCAGACTGAAGGTAACCCCGCCCAGCACCTTCAGGTTGAGACCGGTCGCGGTGACAATCATGTCGGCTGGCAGTTCTTTACCGCTTTTCAGCAAAATACCCTGCTCAGTGAAACGTTCAATATGATCGGTCACCATGTCGGTTTCGCCGGCTTTTATGGACTTGAACAGGTCCGCATTGGGCACCAGGCACAGACGCTGATCCCAGGGGTTGTAGCTGGGCGTGAAGTGCGTGGCAACATCGTAGTCCGATCCCAGCTCCTTGCTCACCATATGCAACAACTTTTCCTTCAGCTGTGCCGGTTTTGTGCGTGAGCGCCGGTAGATGAACTGCTGCAGCACAACGTTTTTCCAGCGGGTAGTGGCATACGCCCAGGTCTCCGGCAAGACCTTGCGCAAGGTGTTGGCAACGACATCCTTGTCCGGACGTGACACCACGTAGGTGGGTGAACGCTGAAGCACGGTGATCTGGGCGGCCTTGCCGGCCATGGCGGGTGCCAGCGTCATTGCGGTTGCACCCGAGCCAATGATCACCACACGTTTGTTGCGGTAATCCAGGTCCTGCGGCCAGTGCTGAGGGTGTATGACCGGGCCCTTGAAGTCCTCGCGGCCCTCAAAGTCCGGCGTGTAGCCCTGTTCGTAGTTGTAATAACCGGAACACATCAGCAGCATGCGACAGCGCAGCGTAACCGGTGCCTCAGCGCCGGTATCGATGCTCAGAGCCCACAGCGCGTCCTGCTCCGACCAGTCAGCTGTCAGCAGCTTGTGGCGGTAACGGATATGTTTGTCGATGCCGCGCTCTGCTGCGGTTTCTTTGACATAGTCGAGGATGGCAGGCCCGTCGGCAATCGCCTTGGCTGCACGCCAGGGTTTAAAACGATAGCCAAGCGTATGCATGTCGCTGTCCGAACGAATGCCAGGATAACGAAACAGATCCCAGGTTCCGCCCATATCAGCGCGGGCTTCCAGAATCCGGTAGGTCTTGCCCGGGCAATTTTCCTGCAGGTGCGCCGCCGCACCAACCCCGGACAAGCCAGCGCCCACAATCACCACATCCAGCGCTTTGTCTTTCTCTGCTGTACCTGCCACTGAGCCTTCCTCTTTTTTTGTTTTCTGCAAGTATATCGAACAAGCATCGCAACTATATCAGTTGTCTTGCTGCACAGTTACCTACACGGCTACCGGCACTGTTACCAATTGGCACTTGCAGACGCCTGCGGACAGGCATAATCTGCGGCATGTAACAAAAAATAAAAACAGGAGTTACGCTAATGACAATAAAAAACCGGGTCGGCCCTGGCTTGCCGGATATGGACCTGCCTCGCGCGAAACTGCGCCTGGCCAGCGCGCTGACGTTGACCTTGGGTCTCGCAGCCTCTGCTGCGCTGACCGCGCAGGAAAACATTGAGTGGGTTACCCTGGGCGGCGACCACGCCCATACCCGCTATACACCCGCTGATCAAATCAACCCCGACAACTTCACTGAACTGGAAACCGCCTGGGTCTGGGATGGCGCCAGCTTCAATTCCTCCAGCGGCCGCTCCACCCCCAGCTACGTGGATGGCAAACTGTTCACCGTGGCTGGCGAACGCCGCCATGTGGTCGCCATTGATCCGGAAACCGGCGAAACCATCTGGTCTTACCGCGAACCGCATACCTTCCGCCACGAATACTCCATGCGCAAGGACTACGGCAAGGGCGTGGCGTATGGCGAGGTCGATGGCAAAGGTGTCATCTACATCATCAGCCCGGCGTTTTTCCTGACCGCACTGGACGCCGAGACCGGCGCACCGCTGGAAGGGTTTGGCGGCCCGGTGGGCCTGGAAGGTTTTCCGGAGACCGGTGTTGTCGACATGCAGCGCATTATCGCTGAATACATGGGGTATGACTTTGACCCCTACTACGGCATTCCGCTGGAAGAAGGGTATATCACCGCTTCGTCGCCACCCATTGTGGTCAACAACACCGTGGTAGTGGGCAACTCCGCCGAGCAGGGTTATAACCAGACCCGGATTGAAAATATCCCCGGCGACATTCTCGCCTTCGACACCAGAACCGGTGACTTTAAATGGAAGTTTAATGTCATTCCGGAGGCCGGTGAGTTTGGTATCGACACCTGGGAAGGCGTCCCCAATCCGCGTGAACTGACGGGTGAAGTATCGCCCTGGGCGCCGCTGTCCGCCGATGTCGAAGCCGGCATTGTGTACGCGGTCACCAACCCGCCGACCATTGACTACTACGGTGGTCACGCCCCCGGCGACAACCTGTTCGGCACCAGCATCATTGCCATGGATGCGGAAACCGGCGAACGCGTGTGGCATTTCCAGTTTGTACATCACGACGTGTGGAACTACGACACGCCAACCGCACCGGTGCTGATGGATGTGGAAATCGATGGCCGTACCGTGCCCGCCATCGCGCAGGCCACCAAGCAGGCCTTTGTCTATGCCTTCAACCGATTGACCGGCGAACCGCTGTGGCCGATTGAGGAACGCCCGGTACCGCAATCCCGTATCCCGGGTGAGCAGCTGGCGGCCACCCAGCCCTTCCCGACCAAACCAGCACCGTTTGACATGCAGGGTCTGACCGAAGATAACCTGATCAATTTCACGCCGGAGTTGCGTCAGCAGGCGATTGAAGCGATCGCCGATTATGAAATCGGCCCCCTGTTCAACCCGCCGCTGCACCGCGACAATGACATCGGCAAAGTAGCCGCGCTCTGGTGTCCGGGCGATGGCGGCGGAGCCAACATTCCTGGTCCGGCGGTCGCTGACCCGATCAACGGCATTCTTTATGTCACTTCGCGCTCAGCCTGTTCATCACGCATGGTAACAAGTTCCCAGGAACGCGACGCCATGATTGAACTGCCAACGGGTACAACGTTCTCACGTTACGCCTCACTGCGCGCACTGCCGGTGCGTGGGCCTCAGGGCCTGCCTTTGTATCAGCCACCATACAGCCGCATAACGGCCATCGACATGAACACCGGTGAGCACCTGTGGATGATCCCGGTGGGTGACACCCCCGATCGCATCAAGAATCACCCGGCACTGGCAGGTGTGAATCTTGGCAACACCGGCACCGGTGCCCTGGCACCGATGACAGTGACGCCAAGCATGCTGCTCTACGCCGGTCTGGGCGCGGGTGACACGCCCTACCTGTTCGCCGTCGACAAGATGACCGGCGAAGAGATTGGCCGCGTGGAAGTACCCGCCAACAGCAACTTCGGCATGTCCAGTTACATGCACAACGGCAAGCAGTATGTGATGCTGCAGACCGGCAGCACGCTGACCGCCGTTGCCCTGCCCGACTGACAGCGAACCGGCATGATCAAAGAGGCGGAAAGCAGATGTTTTCCGCCTCTTTTTTATGTAGCATGCAAACGAAACTGCACTCGATCATTTCGCCTGAGAGGTAAGGATTGTCAAATATCCGATGGCTGTTTATCCTGATCGCGGTGGCCGGTGTGGCTATCGCTGCCCTGATGCGCGCGCCTTCGATACCGGCTGTTCCCATACCTGAGGACGACGACAGTATCGAGCGTGGACGTTATCTGGTCCATGCTGGCGGCTGTATCAGCTGCCACCAGGATGACAATGGCAGCCTCAGTGGTGGCCTGGCCGTCGAGTCACCTTTTGGTACCTTCCATGCCTCCAATATTACACCTGACCCCGACACCGGCATCGGCAACTGGCAAGGCAGCGATTTTTTGCTGGCGCTCAAGCATGGTCGCACACCTGAGGGCAGTTATTATTTTCCCGCGTTTCCATACCGGTCCTATGCCGGTGTGACCGATGATGATGTGCTGGACATGGCGGCCTACCTGATGTCACGGGATCCGGTGAACGCAACACCCCCTGCACATGAATTGCCAGGCTGGGTGAGTCGCTGGCAGATGGCTGGCTGGAACCTGCTGGCCAACATTGCTGAAATGGACCCGGCGCGGCACAACGATCCGCAAATTGCCCGCGGCGCCTACCTGGCGCAAGATCTGGGCCATTGCGGCGAATGTCACACGCCGCGCAATGCATTCGGCATCAGTCGGCAGGATCAGGCATTTGCCGGGGCCAACATGCCTGACGGATACGTTGACGCCATCGATGCCGATGCGCTCGCCAACTGGTCAGAAGATGACCTGGCACTGTTCCTGTTTATCGGCCTGAAACCCGATGGTGAATACGTCGGTGGCAAGATGGAACCGGTGATCGAACACAACACCAGTCAGCTGACAGATGCAGACCGGGCGGCGATGGCTGCATTTCTCAAACGGGGTCTGTAGCAGAGATCCGGCACGCGAAACAATCCTCCCAGTTTTTCCAGATCACCTCGTTCGACACGTATGCTGGGGCCTGCCACCAGCACTGTCGGGCCAGCCAGACAATAAATACTTAAAATATCAACACGTTAATAACTCTCCTGAAAAATGTGTCTGGGCTGACCTACGTTACAGGCATATTCCACGTGCTCAAACCAGCGCGTTTTCCGCCCGGAACGCGGGTTTCCGTAGCCCGGAGCCTGCATGGCATGAAATCTGCAACTACTTGACCAAGCGCTGCCCTGAACAATCACACAACTATCAGCGGCATGACAAAGGAGTGTAGCGTATGCTCAACCAAAATTTATTGGGAACTCGCAGCATTGGCAAAAATCACTTGCTTGAGGCGCTTTCAGCGCAAGCTCTGCAGGACATTGTTCCGCACCTTGAGCTGCTGCAGTTGCAGCCGGGAGAGATCATCTGTGACAGTGGACAAAAGCTGACTCATGCCTACTTTCCCACCTCAGCAGTGGTGTCCTTACTGCATATTCTGGAAGACGGTGCATCAACCGAATTCGGCATCGTAAGTAATGACGGTATGCTGGGTATGGCACTCATCATGGGTGGTCACACCATGCCGCATCAGGCAATCGTTCAAAGCCAGGGGTTCGCCTACCGGTTGCCAGCTGGTATTTTTAAGCACGAATTCAAACGATCTCATCAAATGCAGGAATTATTACTGCGCTATGTTCAATACCTGTTTATACAGGTGGCACAGATGGCGGGGTGTAACCGTCGCCACTCCATAGAGCAGCGACTTGCCCGCCTGCTGTTAATGTATCTGGATCGCGCGAACAGCAACGAACTGCACATGACTCACGAAACTATCGCCACTATGCTGGGCGTGCGTCGCGAGGGGGTGTCCCAGGCAGCCGGCAAACTGCGCTGCCGTGGGGCAATCACATACAATCGTGGCCGTATTTCCGCGCTGGATCGCGAGATTCTCGAGGAGACTGCTTGCGAATGTTATGACATGGTGAATCAGGAATATCAGCGGCTTATGCCGATCACACGAAAGGCAAATGTGCGACAGCCTATGAGTTATCTTGGCAGGGCAAGAGAAACTACCCGACAGTCTGTTCAATTTTCACGGGCTGATGCTATTGGCTGCTGATCACCAAACGCAATGATCAGACCAGGCTCAGGCCGACAATAGTAGAGCGGAAAAGTATCTGACAGATCGGGTTGTCATAAATGATGCATTTTGCTTGGATTGACACCAAAACACTGCTTGAACGCGCGCGAGAATGCCGCAGGCGACTGATAACCCACCAACAAGGGGATTTCTGCCAGCCGCGTACCCTCTTGGAGGTATTTCCAGGCCAACTGCATTCGCCACCAGCGGACGTACTCCATCACTGCCCAGTCACTCAAGGTTTTGAATGTTGATGCAAACGATGTTCTGGACTGCGCTGCTTCTCGGGCAAGCAGATCCAGCGTCCAGGGAAAATCGGGCTTTTCATGGATTGCATCGATGGCACGGCCAATGCGCGGGTACTGTTGCTTCGTGCCCGGCTAAAATTGTTTGCTGCAATCAACGCCTATCTGGAGTCAGGGGAATGCTGACGTGTCGTGAAGTTGCGAACATGGCAAACGCCGCCTCTGCAAAATAGCTCAGCCAGCACCGTTCCTACCATCATGGGTTTGCGGTACACTGGGCCGGATAGCAAAATCCCAAGAGCTTTCTGACAACCCCATGACTGACCGAAATTTTGATGATCTGGCGAGCCGGTTGCAACGCAATGTGTACCAGGGATTAAAGGGCTCAATACGGCAGCAAGTGATTCAGCGCGACTTGCAGGAATTTTTACCCAACTCAGCTTCCGGTTTGAGGATACTGGATGCCGGTGGCGGTCAGGGTCAGATGGCCTGTTACCTGGCTGCCCAGGGGCATCAGGTGACCTTGTGCGATATCTCCGGCAATATGCTGACGCTGGCGCAGGCGGAGTTCGACAGGCACCCGTTTCGTTATCCGGTTACGTTGTATCACGGTTCAATCCAGGATTTTTCCCGACAGAATCAAACACCATTCGATGTCATAACCTGCCATGCGGTGCTGGAATGGGTGAGCACACCACAGGATATTCTGCGACATTGTCGCGACCAGCTCACCACCAACGGTATCCTGTCGGTAGCCTATTACAATTTCGACGGACTCATCTATAAGAATTTGCTACGCAAAAATTTTAAAAAAGTACGCAAGGAACAATGGTACGGAGATCAAGGTAGCCTGACCCCCACCACACCCGTGCAGCGTGATGATTTCCTTGGCTGGATCAACAAGCTTGGTCTCAGTGTGCTTTGTGAAAGTGGCATTCGCGTGTTCCATGATTATATTCTCGACCCGATTGCACGTAACAGTGATCACAAAGAAATTCTGGAAATGGAACTCCAGTTTTCACGGCAGGCACCCTTCAAATATATGGGCAGGTATAGCCATTTCCTGCTGAGTGCTGCCAATGCCGATCAAAAATCATAACGTACAATGGGTCACATGATGACGCCACCCATACTGCTACTGTGCCCGCTGACCGGTAGTCGCAAAACCCGACGGATCTTCAGGGAATGCTTATTTCCCGGTGATACCAAGGCGTAGACGTCACTCCGGTGACCACTTCGTTGCCATCGAACAGACGGGAGAACAGCGGTCCTTCTGCTATAAAGCTGAATGACTCGATGCGGCTGTCAGCGACACCGGGCGCACCCAGCGCATCATTGGCCTGATCGATGGCATAGGTACGGGTGTAGCCAGTGTTCCTGCCGGAGCGGATAACAACATTCGACTGCCGTCGTGTTGGCACAGATTGCTGATAACGCAAGGTCAGACTGGCGGCGTCGCCGCTGTCGGCCACCATCTCCCAGTTTTCCTCCACATGCGCATTGCTGTCGCCCTGCCCACTCAGCGACCGTTCTGCTATCGCAACGACAGCCGGTTGATAAACCTCGTAGGCGCCCGTGCCTTCCGGTGAAATCCCATTGATGATCAGTATGCTGTCTTCGCCTTGCGCATTGCGTGCCAGCACCGACATCACCATGTAGCGGCTGCTGCCGGTACCGACCGGCTGGCCTTGCGGGTCCAGAATCACGTGACGATCCATGAAGGTAACCGTCAGGTTGACCTGCTCCGGTGCCCCGGCAGCCGCGGCGACTGTCCAGTTCCCGGGCAACAAAGACCGGACCGCGTCGCCATTGACGCGCATGCCAAGTGACATGCGGGTTTCCGCACTCCATTCCTCGTATTCACTGGATTCACTGGCAGAGACCGCGGCCGGCCCAGCGACCAGCGCGCATGCTGTTGCAACGAGCACCAGCCGGGTGAAAGTGGATCGTATTGAGTTCATATAAAAAGCCTGCGCACGTAATATGACGTCTGAAGAGTACAGAAAGGACAAAAGGTATCACCTGGTCAGGGTATTGTCGATTTTGGTGGCAGGCAGCAGCGAGGAGGCAACACAAGCGCATGGATAGTAAAGGTGATCAGCGGCCAACGTCGCCAGTAGAGTTGATCCGGGCCTGAGTTTGATACCGCACAGACCGCCCACTACCCTTTAATGAACCATGCGAACCAAGATTGCAGGAGTTTGTTGTCATGTCACGGAGCGCACTACACCATGCAAATCATTCAAGACACCATGCCCACTCTATCGGCAGCGCTGTCTTCCTATCCTTACCTGGCAATCTTTGTCGGCTTGCTGCTCATGGGAGAAATGGTGTTGCTACCGGCTATATACATGGCCGTCACCGGCCGCATTGATCTGGCCGCTGTGATTATTCTTGCGGTGCTGGCGACACTGATTTCTGATTATCTCTGGTATGCTTTGAGCCGCCGATTCCCCAGCGCAATGCTCAAGCGCAAATCGGGACATGTCAGCGGCGAGTTCCTCGCCAGACTGGAACAGGCATTCAATGCACGAGCCGGAAGAGTGCTGTTTCTATCCAAGTTTGTTTATGGCACACGCACGCTGGTCCAGGTTCTGGCCGGGATTCATGGCATGCCATTTCGCATCTACAGTCTCGTCAATACCGCCGGCGTGCTTGCGGTTACAGCCAGTCTTGTTCTCCTGGCCTATGCGATCATTGGCAGCACGTATCGACTGAACGAGATTGTGGAGCAGATAGAGATTGCATTTCTTGTGTTCGTTATTGCCGCTGTGGCCGGATACATTCTGTTGGGAATAAAGGTGAAACAGCAATGGTATCCATAGTGATCCCCGCATTTAATGAAGCGGCAACAGTAGGGTCTTGTGTTAACGCCAGCCTGCATCATCCGTCTGTGGTCGAGGTGATTGTTGTGGATGATGGATCATCAGATGGTACCGGGGAGGCAGCTATGGCAGCCGGAGCGAAGGTCATCAGACTCGATAAAAACGGCGGCAAGGCTGCTGCAATGGACGCTGGCGTACGCGCAGCCAAACACAATATCATCCTGTTCCTTGATGCCGATGTAACCGGCCACACCGAACAGATGTTGACCCGCGTAGTGAAGCCGGTGATTGATGGTCAATTTGAAATGTATGTTGGTGTGCGCGCGCGGAAAACGATATGGCTTAACCGGCTGCTGCGCTTCTTCCCAATCATTAGCGGTGAAAGAGCCGTGACGCGACGACTGTGGGATGCAATTCCGATACAAAACCGGGAAGGTTTCAAGATTGAGATTGCGCTCAATCACGCATCCAAACAGTTCAAGCGGGGCATGGGGTTCGAACTCATCGCTGGTACCCGGCACCACATCAAAGAGAGAAAATATGGGCTGCTTATGGGATTCTGGATGCGTATTAAGATGACAGCAGAGTTGGTGATAATTTCTTTTCGACTCTACCTGCTGGAGCCCTGCCTCAGCAGCCTGAGACGCGCTTGCTTAAAAATAGTCTCGCTGGGCAGATCGTAATATTCAACGCCGCGCGAGTGGCCTGGTCAATAAGATACTGAACCAGATGGCAGGATCGGACCCCGCTCAAGGCAGAAAGATCGACTTTACGTTGACAAATTCCTTCATGCCAAAGCCGCCGTGTTCACGTCCGTAACCGGAATTTTTGACGCCACCAAACGGCATATTCGGATCAGCGGCCCCGAACGAGTTGATGCGAATCATGCCCGTGTCGAAATGATCGCGGGCCAGCTTGAGTGCGCGCTCCTCGTCTTTGCAAAAGATGCCGCCACCCAGACCATAGCGGCTGTCATTGGCCAGTCGCATGGCATCCTCATCATCTTTGGCGAAAATGATCGACGCAACAGGGCCGAAGATTTCATCGTCGTAGGCGGGCATGCCCGGCGTGACATCTGCCAACACGGTGGCAGGGTAATAGGCGCCGGTGCGTTCGGGTGCATCTCCACCACAGAGGATTTTTGCCCCTTTGGCCACACTGGCATCCACCTGTTCTTTCACCGTCTCAAACTGATCCTGGCTTGAAAGCGGTCCAAGCTGGCTATCCTGATCGGTAGGATCGCCCATGACGATGTCTTTCATTTTCGTCACGAAAGCATCCACGAAGGTGTCATAGACTTTGTCGGTCACTATGAAGCGCTTGGCGGAAACACAGGTCTGTCCGTTGTTGTACAGCCGTCCCATAACCGAAAACTTCACCGCTGTTTCAATGTCGGCATCCTCAAGCACCAGGTAGGCATCGTTCGACCCCAGCTCCAGCACAGTTTTTTTTAATTCCGTGGCGGCCACAGCACCCACGTGTTTCCCGGCCCCGTCGCTGCCGGTCAGCGTGACACCGCGAACCTTGGGGTGAGCAATCAGCCTGTCGCTGGTGTCGTGATCAATCACGATGACCTGAAACAGATCTTCGGGCAGACCTGACTCAATGCACAATTCCCGCAGGCGCAATCCGGATCCGGTACAGATGCTGGCGTGCTTCAGAACGCAGCCGTTGCCTGCCATCAGATTTGACGCCAACACCCGAACCGGCTGGTAGATCGGAAAGTTCCAGGGCTGAATTGAATAGACAACCCCAATAGGCTGATAGCTGACAATGCCACGCTTTCCAGTGAGACCCTGCTCACGCTCCTCGTCCGCCAGAATCCTGGGGCCGTTTTCCGCGGTGTAGTCAAAGATAGCTGCACAGAGTTCAATCTCAACTAGCCCGTCTTTTAAAAGCTTGCCGGTTTCATTGGTCATCAAGGCGGCCAATTCATCAGCGTTGTCACGCAATGTCTGACCGATCTTCCTGAGATACGGGGCCCGTTCCTGATGAGTCAGTTTGCGCCATTGCAGAAATGCCGAATGACAGGCATCGAGTCGTTCCGTCGCCTGCTTTTCAGTCATGACGTCGTAATTCTGAATTGTTTTTTCGGTGGCGGGATTAATAGTCTTGATTGTCGGCATGAATGCTCCTGGCGGATTTGCGTGAGGGAACGCCGGGCGGTGCCATGCGCTTTTTTCCCAATCAGACGCGGATGCTTTTAATCGCCGTTATTGGGCTCGAGGTATTGATTTTGATGCTGTTGGCGGGATCCGTCTGTTCGATAACGAACGCTATTCGCTGCCCCGCTATCGCAGCAGTTCAGTTAAGGTGGCTCTAAATCGGACGCAAACCATTTGCTTCCGCAACGCCGTGAGTGCATCTTGATGGCCAATCTCGAACAGCATAACCAGTGGGTAAGGAAAAGAGTGTGACTAATACAGTAATCGATGAAAACTCCAATGGTCTCACGAGCTTTGATGAGGCACTGGATCAGCTCGCTGTTGCTCGCCAGAGCGATCCCAGGGCATCCAATGCAGAGGTACTGGAAGCCGCACTTCGTGTTATGGCCGCACCTGAAGGTTTGGGTGCGTTGTACGCCCGGGTAGCGACCATAGAAAGCAAGGGTGTGTTTACCAACGGTGACTGGGGGACACCTTCCATCCTGCAGCCCCCCCTGGCTGTGCGAACGCTACGGCAGGGTTCGCCGGACTTTACCGCCATTGAAGCCCTGAGTGAGCTTCGTTTGCTGGCAGTTGCCATGGGGGACTATCATCATCCCGGCATTTCTGCCGAACAGGCCAGAAACTTTCTGACTCAGGTAACGGCACTGAATCTGGACCTGCTATCCGGCCAGATGAGCGAAGCAGATCGGGAGCGGCCTCAAGGCCTGGGGCAGACCGTCAATTCACTTTACCAGTTCCTGCTCAGCCGACTGGGATACGAGAGCATACTCGACAGCCTGGTGGATGAAGTGCTCCGCCTGCTGGCTCAGCGCCCGATACAGACAGACAGTATCAAGCGCATGGTCAGCCAGATTGCCTTGAGTCTGTTTGACCCGGAAATCGATACCTCGGGCATGCATAAAGCTGCGCGTCTGGTCCGCGCCCTGTTCGGTCCGACGATTGGCTGCCACGATGATCCGGGGCTGGGCGTGTACGGTGAACGTCTGGCTACCATGGACGAAATTGCGTTAACGGAGGAGGCTGAGGGTTTTGCCAAGGCCATGCATGAGACGGGCATGGTATCTGCCTATCATCCGATGCTGTTGCGTCACCTGCGCGGGCTGCGGGACGATCTGATACCGCAGGCGCTGGGCCTGAGCATCACCGGCAACGATGTGCTCCAGTGCTATCAACAGATCGTGTTTGAACTGATCGATCAGGCGATCCATCCTGAAACCAGTCAGGCGGTGTATGGCCTGACCATGTTTCTTGAACGCGCCTCCCTGTTTACCACACCCGTGGCTTCGGGTCTGTGGCGCCATCTTGAATTGACATTATGCCCGTCGGCGTCGGAAAAAATAGCGGCGGTTTTTGGTGACGCGCACCCACCACGGGTGTATTTGCTGGCCGGTGTACTGAGCCTGTTGGGCCAGCCACTGGGGATCGGGCAGGGTAACAATCCAACCTGCCAGTCAGTAATCGGTCTTTCCATGTGGGCCTTCAATGATGCGGACTACCTGTTACAGCTGGTGGCCTGGGCGGCCCGGGATGATGACATTACCATGCGTTTTGAGGGTCAGCACATCAACTCACAATATCTGGACGTCGGCCTGGCGAAAGAACCGCCAACCGATGTGGATCCGGTTTCGCTGATTCTGATACCCCACCTTGATCGTATCTATGGTGAGATGGGACGCCTGTGCGGCGTGCGCGACGATGATCTGCACCGCTGGATCAATCCGGAGATGTACGGCTGGTGGGTCGGCCATGGTTTTCTCAGCATCACGGATAGAGAGACCGGGAAAATCCATGATTATGAAAATTTTATTCGCCACTTCTACGCGTGTTACCACCCCTATTACAACGGCAATATTCCCGTTATCCATCCGCAACCAGCCGGCATTGCTGTCACCGATAGCGGCGGACGCCTCGTGGGGCGCCATGCCATCACGCTTATCCGGGTGAACCTGGATCGCGATGGCGAAATGCGGATCTATTTTTTCAATCCCAACAATGACAGTGGCCAGGACTGGGGTCAGGGCATCGAATGCTCAACCCAGAGCAACGGCGAACGCCATGGCGAGGCGTCATTGCCGTTTGCCGAGTTTGCCTCGCGCCTGTGGGTGTTTCATTACGACCCGCGGGAGCTGGGCGATATAACGCTGGTTCCGGAAGCGGACGTTGGCCGCGCGACCGAACTGGGGCGTAACAGCTGGGCGATTGGACTCGATGCCGGACGAAGCTTTGTTTGATTCAAGTGATCCAGATGCAGGCATGCCCTGATGCCCTTTCATTTGTTAAAGTGCAAGTACCCTTTTAGGCCAATACGACTGAACTCTTATGACTGGCTATCCGAAATACTCACAGACAGAGGAACGACTTAACGTTGGCTTGCACGCACTCGGTTTTCTGCTCAGCGTTGCGGCATTGATCGCATTGCTGCTGCGCGCAAACGCCCTGGATTCAATCCTGGTGCTGGTGAGTTTTGCTCTGTTCGGTGTCAGCCTGGTGCTCCTCTATGGCATATCCACGCTTTACCACAGCGCGCAGAATCCGCGACTGCGCAGCCGCCTGCGCATTGCCGACCACGCCAGCATCTATGTGTTGATTGCCGGTACCTACTCTCCTTTTGCACTGGTTGTGCTGCAAGGCAGTGTCGGCTGGAGCATATTCGCCGCGTCCTGGTCCATGGCACTGGCCGGTATTGTTCTGAAGTTGTTTTACACCGGCCGATTTAATGTGTTATCAACACTGCTCTACGTCTTTATGGGCTGGATTATCCTGTTTGCGATCAATCCGTTACTGGCCCAGTTCGACACCCCAGGTCTGTTATGGCTGGTCGCGGGTGGTATTTCCTACACCCTGGGCGCGATACTTTACAGCATCAGGCGACTACCGCTTAACCATGCCATCTTTCATCTGTTTGTCTTGCTCGGCAGTTGCTGCCATTTTGTGGCGGTGTACTTTTATGTCGCCTGAGCTGCGGCGCCCGACTTAACAGGCTGTTGAAAAACTATCTCGGCTTTGGCGTCCTGCGTCGCTCTAACTCCTGC
>NZ_JBBDNQ010000031.1:0-13569 GCF_040877505.1 Pseudohongiella sp. | reverse complement strand
ACCAGGCCGGAGAAGATCTGTTTTTCTGCACTTACGATGTCACAATGCATTGTCATCGACATAAGCTTGTTCTCTTTGCAATTCTGTCAGACCGTTTATGCTAGTTGCAGGCAGGCTAATCACCTGCCTGCCGACAACACTATCAGCCTTTGAGTTTAGCTGCTTTTTCCACAGCTTCTTCAATGGTGCCCACCATGTTAAAGGCCTGCTCCGGAATGTGGTCGTAATCACCTTCCAGGATGCCTTTAAAGCCGGCGATTGTGTCTTTCAGGGACACATATTTACCAGGTGTGTTAGTGAAGATTTCTGCCACGAAGAAGGGCTGCGACAGGAAGCGCTGGATTTTACGCGCACGGGCCACAGTCTGTTTGTCGTCTTCTGACAGTTCGTCCATACCCAGAATCGCAATGATGTCCTTCAGTTCCTTGTAACGCTGCAGAACTGTCTGTACGCCACGAGCAACGTCATAATGCTCCTGACCGATAACCAGCGGATCCAGCTGACGTGAGGTGGAGTCCAGCGGATCGATCGCAGGATAAATACCCAGCTCGGCAATGGAACGCGACAGTACAACGGTTGCGTCAAGGTGAGCAAACGTGGTTGCCGGTGACGGGTCAGTCAAATCGTCCGCCGGTACGTATACCGCCTGGATTGACGTGATGGAACCGGTCTTGGTGGACGTAATACGTTCTTGCAGTACACCCATCTCTTCCGCCAGTGTTGGCTGGTAACCTACCGCTGATGGCATACGACCCAGCAGCGCCGATACTTCGGTACCTGCCAGTGTGTATCGGTAAATGTTGTCAACGAAGAACAGTACGTCGCGGCCTTCATCACGGAATTTTTCGGCCATGGTCAGACCCGTCAATGCAACACGCAGACGGTTACCGGGCGGCTCGTTCATCTGGCCGTAAACCATTGCCACTTTGGAGTTGGTCAGGTCATCCATATCGATAACTTTGGATTCCTGCATCTCGTGATAGAAGTCGTTACCTTCACGAGTACGCTCACCCACACCGGCGAATACTGACAGACCGCTGTGTGCTTTTGCGATGTTGTTGATCAGCTCCATCATGTTAACGGTCTTACCAACACCGGCACCACCGAACAGACCCACTTTACCGCCTTTGGCGAACGGACAGATCAGGTCGATAACCTTGATGCCGGTTTCCAGAAGCTCATTGGAGGCAGACAGTTCATCATAGGCAGGTGCCTTACGGTGAATGGGCATACGCTCCTGCTCACCGATGTCACCGCGCTCATCAATCGGGCGGCCCAGCACGTCCATGATACGACCCAGTGTTTCTTTACCGACTGGCACAGAAACCGGAGCCTTGGTGTTGGACACATCCAGACCGCGGCGCAGACCTTCGGTACTGCCCATCGCGATGGTACGTACGATGCCGTCGCCCAATTGCTGCTGCACTTCGAGTGTGATTTCGCCGCCTTCGACGGACAGTGCATCATAGATACGAGGTACATCTTCCCGCGGGAATTGTACGTCGATAACTGCACCGATAATTTGTACGATACGACCGCTACTCATGTCCGGTTCCTCTTAAGTATTCCTGATCTTCTAAACTGGTTAAATAACTGTTTGTCGCTGGCGATCAGACCGCGGCCGCGCCGCTGACGATCTCAGACAGTTCCTGTGTAATGGAAGCCTGACGCGCCTTGTTGTAAACAAGGCCAAGCTCTTCAATCAAATCGCCTGCGTTTTCAGTTGCGTTCTTCATGGCAATCATTCGGGCCGCTTGTTCACAGGCGAGGTTTTCAACCACAGCCTGATAGACCTGAGTTTCAATGTAACGGGCCAGCAAACCATCCAGCAGAGCTTCGGCCTGGGGCTCGTAAATATAGTCCCAGTGATGCTTGAGCTCTTTATCGTCTGACGGCTCCAGAGGCAACAACTGTGTGACCGCCGGGGTCTGTGTCATGGTGTTGACAAAGGTATTGCTGACCAGGAAAAGCTGGTCGATCTCACCATTGTCAAACTTGTCCAGCATCACCTTGACGGCGCCAATCACATCTTCCAGCTCTGGCTTGTCACCCAGACCGCGAACCGATGCCACCACTTTGCCGCCATAGTTATTGAAGAACGATGTCGCCTTGGCACCCACTGCGGCGAACTCAACCTCAACATTCTGTTTACGCAAACCGGAGATCGCTTTCACAGCCGCCTTGAATGCGTTGATGTTCAGACCGCCACACAGGCCACGGTCTGATGAAATCACAATAAACGCGGCACGTTTGACTTCACGCGTGGTGAAATAGACGTGACGATACTCCGGGTTCGCATTGGCAACGTGGCCGATGACCTTACGCATATGTGTCGCGTAAGGTTTTCCGACTGCCATACGATCCTGCGCTTTACGCATCTTGGACGCAGCCACCATTTCCATGGCGCTGGTTATTTTCCGCGTATTATTGATGCTGGAGATCTTGCCTCTAATCTCTTTTCCACCAGCCATAATTCACCGCCTACCGAAAATTGCCAGACCTGGCGTTACAGGACCCGTTGTTACAGGACCTGTCGCTCAGAGCCAAAAGTTACCAGGTTTGAGTTGCTTTGAACTGCTCGATCAACGACTTCAGCTGCGCTGCAATTTCGTCGTTAAAATCAGGCTTGTTGTTTATGCTTGTCAGCAGCTCGCTGTGCTGGCTGTTAGCATAGGACAACAACGCTTTTTCAAACGCAACGATCTTGTTCAGATCAACATCTTTCAGGAAGCCTTCGTTGGCCGCGAACAATACCAGACCCATTTCGGCGACTGACATCGGAGAGTACTGACCCTGCTTCATCAGCTCGGTAACGCGCTGACCGTGTTCCAGCTGGGCGCGGGTGGCATCATCGAGGTCCGAGGCGAACTGGGCGAACGCCGCCAGTTCACGGTACTGCGCCAGTGCGATACGAATACCACCACCGAGCTTCTTGATGATCTTGGTTTGTGCTGCACCACCGACTCGCGATACTGACAGACCGGCATTGATCGCAGGACGGATACCGGCGTTAAACAGGTCGGTTTCCAGGAAGATCTGGCCGTCGGTGATTGAGATCACGTTGGTCGGGACAAATGCTGATACGTCACCGGCCTGGGTTTCAATGATGGGCAGTGCGGTCAATGAACCGGTTTTGCCTTTCACTTCGCCGTTGGTCATCTGCTCAACGTAATCGGCGTTAACGCGTGATGCGCGTTCCAGCAGACGTGAGTGCAAATAGAATACGTCACCCGGATAGGCTTCACGGCCCGGCGGACGACGCAGCAACAGGGAGATCTGACGGTAGGCCCAGGCCTGTTTGGTCAGGTCATCATAAATGATCAGGGCATCTTCACCGCGGTCACGGTAATACTCACCCATGGAGCAGCCCGAGTAAGGCGCCAGGTATTGCATGGATGCGGGGTCGGAGGCACTGGCAGCAACAACAATGGTGTATTCCATGGCGCCGTGCTCTTCCAGCTTGCTCACTACCTGGGCAATAGAAGATTGCTTCTGACCGATAGCAACATAGACGCACTTAACGCCTTTGCCTTTCTGGTTAATGATGGCATCAACGGCAACCGCTGTTTTACCTACCTGGCGGTCACCAATGATCAGTTCGCGCTGACCACGACCAATCGGCACCATGGCGTCGATGGCTTTCAGACCCGTCTGAACTGGCTGATCAACTGATTTACGAGCGATCACGCCGGGAGCCACTTTCTCAACCGGTGCAGTCAATTTGGCATTGATCGCACCTTTGCCGTCGATGGGGTTACCCAGCGCATCAACAACCCGGCCTTCCATTTCGGGGCCTACCGGCACTTCCAGAATGCGGCCGGTACAACGACAGGACTGGCCTTCAGCCAGTATCTGGTAGTCGCCCAGTACCACAGCACCCACGGAGTCACGCTCCAGGTTAAGTGCCATACCAAAAAGGCCACCATCAAATTCGATCATCTCACCGTACATGACATCTGCGAGACCATGAATACGCACGATACCGTCAGAAACGCTAACGATGGTGCCTTCGTTTTTGGCCTGCACAGAAACGTCGAGATTATCGATTCTCTGTTTGATAATTTCACTGATTTCTGACGGGTTCAGTTGTTGCATGCTTATTCCCTCATTCCCAGGTGTTCTAGGAACTCAATGATTCGGCTAATTTGTTCAGTTTTCCGCGAACAGAACTGTCGATGACGGTATCACCTGCGCGAATGACAGCACCTCCGATCAGACTCTGGTCAACGCTTGTGTGCAGTTTGACGGTGCGATCCAGGCGTTTCTGCAGTGCCTGGGTCAATTGCTCGACCAGTGCATCGCTCAACGTAAATGCGGTCGCCAGTTCGACATCGATGCTCTTCTCTTTCGCGGCTTTCAGAACCTCAAAGATCTCTGCAATTTCAGGCAACAGGGGCAGTCGACGATTTTCTGCCAACAGCCTGATCAGGTTTTTGCCCTTGGCTGATATTTCATCGCCGGTAATTGTCAGCAAGGCATCTGCCTGTTTTTCAGCTGTCAGCGCCGGATTCTTCAGCAAGTTGCTGACTTTGCCGTCCGCGGCCACAGCTGCAAGCGTATTCAGCATCCCTGACCATTCAGCCAGCGCTTTGTCGGCAACAGCGACTTCAAAAGCGGCGTTGGCGTAAGGGCGGGCTAATGTAATTGACTCTGCCATCGTATGTTCGCCTATAACTCAGCAGCGAGTTTTTTAACCAGCTCTTCGTTAGCGGCCTGATCCACAGAGCTTTCGAGAATCTTCTCGGCTCCGGAGATCGCGATGGCCGCGACTTGCGCTCGCAGTACTTCACGCGCACGCTGAACTTCCATTTCGATTTCGGCTTGCGCGCCGGCAATCAGCCGCTGACCTTCATCACGAGCTTTGTCTTTGGCCTCATCAACGATCTGGCTGGCACGTTTGTTGGCCATATCGATGATCTCAGCGCTTTTGATTTTCGCTTCGCGAAGCTCGTCTGCCGCTTTGTTCTGCGCCAGGTTAAGGTCACGCTGAGCCCGGTCAGCCGCTTCCAGACCGTCAGCAATCTTTTTCTGTCGCTCTGCCAGGGCTGCCGTAATCGGCGGCCAGACATACTTCAGACAAAACCAGACAAAGACAGCAAAGGCTATCGTTTGGCCGAATATGGTTGCATTAAGATTCATGGTGTCACCTCTGCGTTAGTTATCCGCTGGGCTTGAAAATCGATTCAAGCGTTCGATTAACCGACGAAAGGATTCGCGAACATAACCATGAAAGAAACACCCACGCCGATGATCGAGATTACGTCAACGAAACCAGCGACCAGGAAGAACTGTACCTGCAGTTTTGGCGCCAGTTCTGGCTGACGTGCAGAGCTTTCGATCAGCTTGCCACCCAGATTACCGAACGCAACCGCTGTGCCAGCGCCACACAGACCAAAGATGAGGGCGATAGCGATTACAGAAAATGCCTGAATTGTTTCCATGTTTTTCTCCAAGATTTAACAAAAGGTCTAACAAAAAAAGGTTAAGGGTTTAGTGAGCCTCGGGCTTCGTGTGTGCCTGGTTCAGATAGACAATTGTCAGCATCATGAACAGATACGCTTGCAAGGTGATAATCAGGATATGGAATACTGCCCATGCAAAATGCAGTGGCAATTGGAACAGCCCAACCATAGCAATCACCATGAAGATCATCTCGCCGGCGAACATGTTGCCGTAAAGTCGCAGCGCCAGGGATACCGGCTTGGCGAGAAAACTTGGCACTTCCATCACAAGGTTCAGCGGTAACGCCCACTTGCCAAACGGATGGAAAGCAAACTCACTGAGGAACCCGCCTGCGCCTTTGATTTTGATACTGTAGAAGATAACCAGAATAAACACGGCCAATGCAAAACCGGCAGTGATGTTGACGTCAGTGGTGGGAACAGCCTTGAAGTAAAGATGGCTGTCCTGAGCAATAAACGCGGCAGTCAGCGGGATCCAGTCTACCGGTACCAGATCCATGAGATTCATCATGAAAATCCAGCAGAAGATGGTCAGCGCCAGCGGCCCGATCAATTCGTTTCTGGCAAAGAAGGTACTTTTAACGTTGGTCTGCACCATCTCAACAATAAATTCGACGGCGTTTTGCAGCGGACCGGGAATGCCCGAGGTCGCTTTGCGGCTGACAAAGTAGAAAAGTCCCATAAAAATGACACCCAACAGCAGTGACATGATCATGGAGTCAACGTGTATGGACCAGAAGCCCATTGCGTTGGCCTCTTCCATGGAGTGGGCAATACCCCAGCTGCCATCGGCTTTTTGACCGTATTTCAGGAAACCAAGGTGGTGGGCAATGTAGTCAGTGCCGCTTTCATATTCAGGCATGGTAAAGCCTGTTGAGTTTGCATCTGCCATGAGTCAATTATTTCTTGTCAGTTTGCCGATTTTACGGGTTATTCCGGTCAGATCTGCTTACGCGGACAAACATAAGCACGCCTGTTATGTGTACCAGAACAAATCCTGAAAACAAAGCCACAACATCCAGTGGTTTTACGTAAATAAAACTCAGTGCGAAACCCGCACCCATTAACACCAGTTTTATTGCTTCACCTTTATAAAGTTCCTTCACAATCAGCCCGGCCGACCTTGCTCCCCGGTACTTGAACGCTCTCCTTGCGAAGAGTGTGCCCGGTATTAAGCAGATCAATCCACCGATCAGTAAAGAATACGCACTCAGCCAACGGCCTGATGCGGCAATCGCGAGCACCAGTAAAAACAATGTAACTACTTGAATAAACGCAACTTTATATATGGGAGGAGCTTTTATCGTTGACATGTATGGCGTTGGTCGTCAAAAGCTCTCTTGTTTTTGGCTTCCGTTCCCCTTTCAGAGGTGCGCATTATAGGGATTTTAGGCCTGCCAATCAACACGGTATTACACCTTCCTTTAATCACAGGTTACTTGATATGGGCCAGAATGCCGTCCAGTTCATCCAGACTGTTGTAGCGCAGGGTGAGTTTGCCGCTACCTTTGCTGCTGTGCTGAATCTGTACCTTTGCGCCCAGGCGCTCAGACAACTTATCTTCCAGGCTGGCGATATCGGGATCCTGGCGCACAACTTCGGCTTTCTGGGGTGTGTCTTCGGCCAACAGTCGCCTGACCATGGATTCGGTCTGCCGCACGGACAGGCCTTTGCCACTGACCGCTTTTGCGGCGTCGGACTGCTGCTCCGCAGGCAGGCCCAGCAAGGCCCGGGCATGACCCATTTCCAGGTCGCCGCGTTCCAGCATCAGGCGCACATCATGACTCAGGGACATCAGGCGTAGCAGGTTGGTGACTGTGGTTCGGGACTTGCCAACCGCTTCTGCCACTTCCTGCTGGGTGAGTTCGAATTCTTCCTGCAGGCGCTTCAGCGCCATGGCTTCTTCAATCGGATTGAGGTTTTCGCGCTGGATATTTTCTATCAGCGACATGGCTATTGCAGATTCGTCACCCACCAGACGGATAACGGCCGGAATCGTGTCCAGGCCGGCGATCTGGGTAGCCCGCCAGCGCCGTTCGCCGGCAATGATTTCATAACGGTCCCCCGGGACCGGCCGCACCACGATAGGTTGCATCACGCCCTGAACCTTGATGGACTCGGCCAGCTCCTGCAGCGCCTCCTCGTGCATGTCGGTGCGTGGCTGATATTTTCCGCGCTGGATCAGCTCAACGGGCAGATGGCGCAGCTCACTGTCTTTATCCACCCGCGGCTGTACCTGTCCGGGTACCGCGTCGGGCTGTACGGAAACCTGCTCTGTAGCCTGCGCGGCGCGTTGTGCGGCCGCTGCACTGCCCAGCAGTTTGTCCAGTCCCCGGCCCAGTTTTTTCTTTCCTGACATGCTAAAACCTTTTAATCCTTGATGATTAATTCAAACAGCTGAGCGTTCAGACTGCGACCTGTTCCTGGCGTCGCAGCATCTCACCCGCCAGCGCAAGATAAGCAATTGCACCACGTGACTGCTTGTCGTACTGCAGCACTGGCAAACCATAGCTGGGTGCTTCTGCCAGTCGCACATTGCGTGGCACGACGGTACGATACACACGGTCACCAAAGTGGCTGTAAAGCTGACTGGACACTTCCGTGGTAAGTTTGTTGCGCGGATCGAACATGGTTCTCAGTATGCCCTCAATCTTTAATTCAGGATTGTGGGTTTCACTGACCGCAGATATCGTATCGACCAGTGCCGACAACCCTTCCAGCGCATAATATTCGCACTGCATGGGAATGATGACCCCTTGTGCGGCCACCAATGCGTTCAGCGTCAGCATGTTCAGCGAAGGCGGGCAGTCTATGACAATAAAATCGTAGCGCTCGCTGACGCCTGCCAGCAACTCCTTCAGGCGGCTTTCGCGCCGCTCAAGGTCCAGCAACTCAATTTCAGCGGCGACCAGATCGCCGTTAGCCGGCAACATATCAAAACCGGCCTCGGGTGTGGTGACAACTGCCTGGTCAAAGTTCGCTTCACCGATGAGCACATCGTACACAGAATATTCCAGCTCGGCCTTGTCAATGCCGCTGCCCATGGTGGCATTGCCCTGCGGATCCATATCAACCAGCAACACACGACGTTTCGTCGCCTGCAGTGAGGCAGCCAGATTAACTGATGTGGTTGTTTTACCTACACCGCCCTTCTGATTGGCGATCGCGAGTATTCTTGTCACCTGCCGTTCCCGTCTGATAGCGCAGTCTGCTGCTGTTTTTTATTTAAGAAATGTTTGGTTCTGTTAACTGTGTGGCGCTTTCATGCGCGTCTGTCGAGAGCTCAACAATGTGGCGTTGTGCCTCACAATCCGGGACATCAATGGCCCAGGCATCTGCTTTTTGCCAGTGCACGGGCAGGTCACGGATTTCATCGCTTGGGTACAGGCCTTTCATCGCCAGCAATCGGGTGTCCGGACCACACAGGTGCTCACATCCCAGGGCAAAATCAGCAAGTGAGGAAAACGCCCGGCTAATGACAATATCAAGTTGGCAGGGACTTTGGTAGCTTTCGATGCGCGTGTTCTCAACTTTGACATTTTTTAATCCCAGCGCCATCAGGGCCTGAAATACGAAGCGTGTTTTTTTGCCGTTACTGTCGAGCAGGATAAAATTGATATCAGGCAGGCTCAGGGCCAGCGGTATGCCCGGCAAACCCGGGCCGGTTCCCACATCCAGGATGTAAAAGCTGGCTTTGCCGGTACTCAATTCGCGGATACGAGGTAACAGGGTCAGGCTGTCGAGCAGGTGACGCGATACCATGTCGCGGGGGTCACGCACTGCCGACAGGTTGAACGCCTGATTCCATTTATCGAGCAGCATCACGTACTCGATCATCCGGGTTTGCTGGGAGCCGCTGAGGCTGAGCCCCATATCGGACAGGCCCTTTTGTAGTTGTTTCGCCAGGTCCATGTCAGGCCGTTTGTCGGGCTCTGACAGCCTGATACTTCTTCAGATAAATTAACAACAGGGACACAGCCGCGGGCGTCATGCCGGGTATGCGAGCTGCGCGGGCAATGGAATCGGGTCTGGCGGCCAGCAATTTCTGTTTCAGCTCATTGGATAAACCTTCCATGTGCTGATAATCAAAATCAGCCGGCAACACGGTGTTTTCCTGTCGCTTGAGCTTTTGGATATCGTCTTCCTGGCGATTGATATAACCTTGATATTTAAGCTGTATTTCAACCTGCTGGGTCACCTGAGGATCCAGTTCTGGCATGCTGATCGAGGTCTCGCGCAGGGCTTCACGCATGCTCTCGTAACTCAGTTCCGGACGCGCCAGCAGGTCCGCCAGGCTGTATTCACGTCCCAGTGATTTATCCAGCAGCGCGCTGACAGCCGCTTCCTTGTCGGTGCCAGGCTGAACCCAGACTGATTTCAGGCGCTTGAGCTCATCGCCGATGCTGTCCTGTTTCTGGCAGAAAGCAGCCCAGCGCACGTCGTCAATCAACCCCATATCACGGCCCACCGAGGTCAGCCTCAAGTCGGCATTGTCTTCGCGCAGCAGCAGACGGTATTCGGCACGGCTGGTAAACATGCGGTACGGTTCGATGGTGCCCATACTGATCAGGTCGTCAACCAGGACGCCGATGTAGGCCTGATCACGGCGCGGACACCAGCTCTCCAATTCGCGGGCAGCACGGGCGGCATTGATGCCTGCCAGCAGACCCTGGGCGCCGGCCTCTTCGTAACCGGTCGTCCCGTTGATCTGACCGGCAAAATACAGGCCTTTGATGAAGCGGGTTTCCAGCGAATGATTGAGCTCTCGCGGATCAAAAAAGTCATATTCGATGGCATAACCCGGGCGGGTGATATGTGCGTTCTCAAATCCTTTGATCTGGCGTACCAGTTCAATCTGCACATCAAACGGCAAACTGGTGGAAATGCCGTTGGGATACAGCTCGTTGGTGTTCAGGCCTTCGGGTTCAACAAAGATCTGGTGTGAGGATTTGTCGGCAAACCGCATCACTTTGTCTTCAATGGACGGACAATACCGCGGACCAACCCCTTCGATTATGCCGGAGTACATTGGTGATCGATCCAGTCCATTGCGGATGATTTCGTGACAACGCTCGTTAGTTTCTGTTATGTAACAGTTAATTTGTTCAGGGTGATCTTCAACCGAGCCCATGAAAGACATCACCGGCAGCGGTGTATCACCTGCCTGCACCTGCATCACGGAAAAATCTACTGAACGAGCATCAATGCGTGGCGGCGTGCCGGTTTTCAGGCGACCCACATTGAACGGCAGTTCACGCAATCGGTCTGCCAGTTTGATTGAAGGCGGATCCCCGGCGCGTCCACCAGAAGTGTTTTCCAGGCCGATATGAATTTTACCACCCAGGAAGGTTCCGGTGGTCAGGACCACGGTCGGCGCAAAGAAGCGAACGCCCATCTGCGTGACAACACCCTCCACGCGCTCTCCCTGAATGATCAGATCATCAGCAGCCTGCTGAAAAATATCCAGATTATCCTGCCTTTCCAGCATGTTGCGAATCGCAGACTTGTACAGGGCGCGGTCAGCCTGAGCACGGGTGGCACGCACGGCAGGGCCTTTGCTGCTGTTCAGCACACGGAACTGGATGCCGGCCAGGTCTGTGGCCCTGGCCATGGCACCGCCCAGTGCATCGATTTCGCGCACCAGGTGGCTTTTGCCTATGCCACCGATAGCCGGGTTGCAGGACATCTGCCCCAGCGTTTCGATATTGTGCGTCAACAGCAGGGTTTTCACGCCCGACCGGGCAGCCGCCAGCGCGGCTTCGGTACCGGCGTGGCCACCACCGACCACGATCACGTCATATCGCTTGGAGAAATCCATATGCTGAAAAGTTCGAAATTTGAAAAGGGTGCTAAGTATAAGCCTTGTATCGCAAATTTAAAGGCTTGTGATTGAAAATAATCCACAAGCAGATCTTATTCACATTAATGATTACTAAATATAAATATAGTTATAGATAATAGATAAAGACTTAATACTGTTAATACTAATGGTAAACCGTTTTTCTGTAGACAAGACATTTATCGCTATTAAAAACATATACTTGCGAACTGTATAAACCGGTGTACAAGCACTGCTCAAGCTGCCGCAAAGCATTTATCAAGCTGTGCAGAACAATGCATGTTATCCACAAGGCAGAAATCGGGAAAATTTTGCAAAAAACTTATGCACAGAAAAAGCGATTTTATGCACAGTTTTTGAGCACCTTGGGAACAGGTAAAAATAATTATTTGCCGATGCAAAAACTGGAGAAAATACGTCCTAACAGGTCATCTGTTGTCACCGCGCCGGTAATTTCACCCAGATAACGGTGTGCGTGACGCAGGTCTTCTGCAACCAGTTCGGCTGCTGCGTGATGAGACAATTGAAAACGGGCCTGTTCCAGGCATTCACGGGTGTTACGCAGTGCGTCCAGGTGACGGCGACGGGCAATGAAACCACCCTCAGCGGTGGCCTGGAAACCCATGCAGTCCTTCAGGTGCTGACGCAGCAGGTCTATCCCCTCTCCCTGCCTGGCGGACAGCCGGATGACACTGGCGCCGTTTTTATTGTCTGCCGGTAGCAGCGCGGGTGCCTTGTCTTGCAGATCAACTTTGTTCTGAATAATGGTCAGCCTGGAGGTGTCCAGCGCATGGGACAAGGCGTCGAAACCGGGGGATTGCAGATAGGATTTGATGTTGTTGTTGTCAACCGATTCCTGGCTGGCATCAACCACCAGCAAAATACGGTCTGCCTGCTGCACGGCGCTCTGCGCGCGGCGTATACCTTCCTGTTCAACAATATCATCACTGTCACGCAGACCTGCGGTATCAGTGATGTGAAGGGGCATACCGTCGATGGTGATCTGTTCACTGAGCACATCGCGAGTGGTGCCGGCGATATCAGTGACGATGGCTGATTCTTTTCCGGCCATGGCATTGAGCAGGCTGGATTTTCCGGCATTGGGTTTACCGGCAATAACCACCGCCATACCTTCGCGAATCAGGGCGCCTTGCCGGGCCTGTTCCAGCACCTTGTCCAGCGATGCAATGATGATATCGAGTTTTTCCGCGATACGCCCTTCGCTCAGGAAATCGATTTCCTCATCTGTAAAATCGATGGCTGCTTCCAGGTAAACACGCAACAGGGTGATGGATTCGCCCAGATCATCGATCAACCGGGAGAATGTCCCCTGCAGGGTTCGCATCGCGCTTTTGGCGGCTTCAGCTGAGCTGCTGTCGATCAGATCCGCGATGGCTTCAGCCTGGGCGAGGTCAACTTTGTCGTTGAGGAAAGCTCTTTCGGTAAACTCACCAGGACGTGCGAGCCGGGCGCCAGCGGCCAGAATAATATTCAGCAAGGCGTCCATGATGAAATATCCACCATGGCCCTGTAGTTCCAGTATGTCTTCACCGGTAAAAGAATTGGGCCCCGGAAAATACAGGGCAATACCCTGATCAATGAGCTCGCCAGTGCTGTCGTGAAAGGGACAGTAATGTGCGTATCGGGGCGTTGGCTGAAAATGAAGTATGGCCTCGGCAATGTCCAGACACGCCGGTCCGGACACTCGCACGATTCCCACACCGCTGCGACCTGGTGGTGTGGCTAACGCACAAATTGTGTCCGTATCCGACGCGCTTAACATGACAGCTGCACTTTATTGGAGAAGGTTGTCTGCTAGCTTTTGGCTGCCTCTTTCGCTGCATATTCCGCGTCAATATTGCGGGTGATATACCATTGCTGGGCAATACCCAGGACGCTGTTTGCCAGCCAGTACAGTACTAGACCGGCCGGGAACCAAAGGAAGAAGACGGTCATGACGATTGGCATGAACTTCATGATCTTGGCCTGCGTAGGATCCTGTGGTGTCGGGTTGAGCATGAACTGCACGTACATTGACGCGCCCATCAGTAGCGGCAGGACAAAATACGGATCCATGACCGACAGATCGTTGATCCACAGAATCCAGGGCGCATGGCGCAGTTCAACACCTTCCAGCAACACCCAGTACAAGGCGATAAAGACCGGCATTTGTACCAGCATGGGCAGACAGCCGCCGAAGGGATTGATCTTCTCTTTTTTATACAGCTCCATGGTCGCTTTCTGCAGCTTCATTTTGTCATCGCCGTA
>NZ_JBBDNQ010000030.1:0-14290 GCF_040877505.1 Pseudohongiella sp. | reverse complement strand
GAAACCGATGTTGATAGCGGATTCAGATCATTGGGTATCAATGTCAACTATCGTCGCTACCTGAACGAGAACTGGCAGATCTTTGGTGAAGCGCTTTACGAACGCTTTGGCAGCGATGTAACGGATAGCCCAATCGCCAGAGGCAATTATGAAGCCGAAATCGGTGTTGGTTTCATTTATGTTTTTTGATGCTTATCCATAGGCTCCCCGGCATTCAAAAACGCAGCTTAACCCCGCCATTGATCACAAAACCGTCCAGGGGCGCATACAGGTCGTTGAACTGCGGGTTGTCCAGCGTGCCTGTGTAGATCGGGCCGTAGCGCGTCTGGCGGGTATCGGTGAAATTCTCGAAGTTGAGGAACAAGGAATTGCCCTCGCCAAAGGCCTTTTCTGTCATCAGGCCGGTGATCCAGTAATCCCGGCTGCGGCTACCGTCGCTGAGTGTCTGGCTGCCGTAGTAATACGCTTCAAGACCGATGCGCAGCTCATTTTCCAACTCGTACACCAACACCGTATTCAGACGATTGGGGACCAGCGGGTAATCACGGTTGCTGCTGTTGGTATTTTCCTGCACATCGGTGTGGGTGTAGCCCAGAAAGAGTTTGAAGTCCTGCCAGCGCCACGCGGCGTTAATCTCGGCGCCGCGGGTGTCGATGTAGTCCACCGGCTGGGCAAAGCGGTAGCGGCCGTCGTCCTGCTGTTGAAGGCGCAGGGGGTGGTCAACCCGGGTGTAGAACAGCAAAGCGTTAAGGTCCAGTGACAGGCCGTTCTGAAATGCGATGCTGTGGTTGATGTCAAAATTAACACCGGCCGACTCCTCGGCGCGCAGCTGCGCGGGCTGCAGTGGCAGAATGTTCTGGAACTGCAATCGCTCGGCATCTTCAGTGAACAGGTCAGGCAGTTTGTAGCCCAGGCCGCCACCAATGCGGATATTGGTGTCCGCAGCGGGCGCGAACAGCAGGGACAGGCGCGGCAACACAAAGCTGCCGTAGTCCGAGGTGTCGTCGAATCTCAGTCCCCCTTCCAGCGTCCAGCGCTCGGCCAGGGGCCGGGTGACTTGTGCGAAGGCGCCAGCGGTATGGTTGTCAAAAGACTGATCGAAACCTGGCTGCGCGCCAGCCTGATCGAAGTCTTCAGTCCACAGATTCAAGCCCAGCACCCAGTCCATGTCAGCGCTGAACCCCAGCAGGTGTGCTTCGCTGAAGGTTGATAGCTGCGTACCATTGAAACGAAAATCGGGCACGGTCAGATCGCGGTCAAAATGATTGCTGCTGTTGCGCAGCACCAGTTCCCTGCCCGAGGTGAATCGGTAACGGTATTCAAGCTGGCTGGTCACGCGTTCGGTCTCGCTGGCTTCGAAATAGGCCGGTTCACCGGTGTTGTTCTCAATATAGTTCATGTCACCACCGAGCCGGTCCTCAACCGCGACATTGATGCCACCGTTGAAGTCATAACGCTCACCGCTAAGGAACAAGCGCGGGTTAAATGTCCAGCGTTCCACTTCCGGAATGGCGCTGAGTCCGATGTCCGCCGGGTCGTAGGCGTCACTGCGGTTGTAAGAGGTGAACAGTGTGCCGCCCACACTGCCACGCTGGCCGGAAAAGAATCCGCTGAGGTCCTGCCCGCCTGCCGAAGTGGCATTGACCAGCAGGGAGGTTTCCGATTCGTTGCCCGGCGTTTTGGTGATCAGGTTGACCAGACCGGCGATGGCGCCACCGCCGTAAAGCGTCGAACTGGCACCTTTGATCACTTCAACGCGTTGCAGATCCAGCGGCGCAATCTGCAGCAGACTCAGCCCGCCGGAAAAGCCCCCGTACAGCGGCATGCTGTCTCTGAGCAGTTGCGTGTAACGGCCATCAAGGCCCTGGATGCGAATACTCGAATTGAAACTGGTGGCAGATGTCTGTTGTACCTGAATGCCGGTGCTCTCGTTGAGCAGCATGCGAATATCACCCGGCTTCATGCTCGCTTTTTCGTTGAGCTCCTCGCTGCCCAGCACCTCCACGCGCGTCGGCTGCTCGGCGAAGCTGCGTCGACTGCGGGTCGATGTCACCACGATCTGCTCGATCTCTTCGGCCTCTTCAGATTCTTCCGGGGTGGCCTGCTGTGCATGACTGGGCAGCGACAGTTGCCCGGCAGCCAGAGCCAGAACAAGTATCGAGAGACGTGGAAACCAGGACATCAATGAATTTCTCCTCGCGCCGGGCGGGTTGCTGGATGGAGTGCAGTGGATTAATGTAAGTGCGTGAGTTTACATGACCCTCGTTGAATTGTCCGCCTGGGGAGTTATACCAGCCCGCAAGGTCCGCCGGATTTCACCGCTGACACTTCCAGGCTGACCAGGGGCCGGAAGTTGAAGAGCCTGCCGCCGGAACCGGAAAATAGATTGCGGTTAAAGGCAACATAGCAAGATTCGGGTCGGCAGGCTGCCGGCGGCCTCTTAAAATTGGCTCTGTTCCAGTCAAATACCAACTCATTTGGAACAGGGCCAAAGAGGTCGAGCACATGAACACGCTAAAGAACAAAGTCGTTATTGTTACTGGTGCCAGTGCGGGTATTGGTCGCGAGACTGCACGCCTTTTCGCCATAGAAGGGGCATCAGTGGTGCTGGCGGCACGAAGAGAGCCTGAACTTGAAGCCTTGGCTAACCTTATCACTGAAGAAGGGGGACAGGCGCTGGCGATAGCGGGTGATGTCGGTGAAGAGGCATTTGCCAAAACCCTGGTCGATCAGACTGTAGCCAGGTTCGGCCGCCTGGATGTCGCCTTCAACAATGCTGGCATATTGGGTGCCATGGGGCCGGTTACCGATATGTCTTTGGCGGACTGGAATCAGGTTATCGCGACAAATCTGTCCAGTGCCTTCCTGGCTGCAAAGTACCAACTGCCTGCCATGCTGTCAGGCGGTGGCGGATCACTGGTCTTCACCTCTACTTTTGTCGGCTATACAGCGGGTATGCCAGGAATGGCTGCGTACGCGGCCAGCAAGGCAGGATTGATCGGATCAACCCAGGTGCTTGCATCCGAGTATGGTTCTCATAACATCCGGGTAAATGCATTATTGCCGGGTGGAACCGATACAGCAGCAGCACAGGAATTTGCAAATACGCCGGAGGCAAAGGAGTTTGTCTCGAGCCTGCACGCGCTTAAACGTATCGCGAAGCCAGAAGAGATCGCCCAATCTGCACTCTATTTAGCTTCCGATGCTTCCAGCTTTACTACGGGCTCCGCGATGCTCGTAGACGGCGGCGTATCCATAAACCGTGTCTGAGAGCCAACGTCATGTCAGATTATGAACGCATTGAAAGCGCTATGGCCTATCTGGTGAAAAGGACGGCTGACCAACCGAGTTTGGCGGAGATCGCCGCCCATGTACATCTGAGTCCGTATCACTTTCAGCGGCTTTTCTGCCGCTGGGCAGGCACAACACCGAAGCGCTTTTTGCAGGTGCTGACATTGGAACGAGGCAAGAAGTTGTTGGATGAGCGCCGTTCCTTGCTCGATGTCTCACATGAGCTTGGCCTAAGCGGCAGTTCGAGGCTGCATGATCATTTTGTACAGCTTGAAGCGGTCACACCGGGCGAGTACAGGACCCGAGGAGAGCAGCTACACGTAGAGTACGGTGTGCATTCTACACCGCTGGGTCGTATGTTTGTGGCAATAACCCCGCGTGGTGTTTGCAGGGCAGAGTTCATGGACTTTAACGGCATGACAGACTTACTGGATGACCTGAAAAACACCTGGCCTTTGAGTTCAGTCACGGAAAGCATGTTGTCTACGCGTCATGCCATAGATATATTCTTTAACAGCCATACAGTCTCAAGAAATGGTCCCCTATCGCTCCACGTGACAGGCACCAACTTCCAGGTTGCTGTGTGGCGTGCTTTGCTTAAGATACCTCCGGGCGCAGTGGCCAGCTATGCGCAGATCGCAGAGTCGATCGGCGCCCCTGCGGCGGCAAGAGCCGTTGGTAACGCCATTGGCGCGAACCCGATTGCTTTGCTGATCCCTTGTCATCGGGTTATACAGCAAAGTGGCGCATTGGGTGGTTACCGCTGGGGGCCGGCAAAGAAACTAATGGCGCAAACATGGGAACGGACGCACAGTGAACCGGTTGCGCTATAGCAATGCCACACATTCGACGGTGAACTTCACCCGCAACAACGTTAGCGTTAAGCGAAAGAAGCAGCGCCCCACTGGCTGAAGCGCTGCTTGTAATGATGTCGCTATTTCAAATCGGAGAGGTTGGCACCGAAATTTATATGGAACGTTGCCCCGTCCAGAACCAACGCCGGCACCGACTCAACACCGGCAGATTCGGCTTCAGCAATGCGAGACTTGTCATTTCCAAGATGCACAACTTCGACATTGTAGCGTGAACGATCAATCGCCTTTGCCACGTTATCCTCTGCAGCCACACACACCGGGCATCCGGCATGGTAAAAGATCGCTTTTGTAGTCATGATTTCACTCCTGAGTTTGTGTTAAAAAGTAATGTGCGCACGGTCGAACAGTACCGTCTTATCCGATCAGAAAAAAGCAGGAACCCCTGAGTTCGGTAGGCACTATATGGTGTATTTTTATGAAAATGCTGGAGAAAATTTATTAACAATCGCAATCCTGAAACATATCGTAAGCTCGAAGATGTCATCGGCTGCAAGTGGTCAGTGTCAGTGTTGCTAGCGGTCGGTAACGGTATCAACCGCCCGGGGGCGCTTGAGAGGCATATACAGGGTATCTCTACAAAAGTTCTGTCGGAGAGGCTTCGTAAACTGAGTGCGTACGGTCTCCTTGATAAACAGAGTTACCCCGAGGTTCCGCCTCGCACAGAGTATTCCTTAACGTATACTGGAAAAAAGCTCCTCAACATTATTCTGCAGATACAGAGCCTTGATGCCGAGAATGGCAGCAAAGAGCCAACGTGAACTAGTGGAACTGGAGGAAATGTCGGTGAGACTATATGACACCTGCCGCTTATGCTGAAAGAGCGGCAAACCAGCAATGTCTCACCGAGCAATTTGTACTAAGTCAGGATAAGGCCAAAATGCTGCCAAACCTTGCTATTTCAGCCTCTAAGCCAATGCCTCCAACATTCCTCGAAGGCGCTGTTGTGCCTGATTATTCAAAGGCAGCAGCGGTTTTCTGGGGCTACCAACATCAGTCCCCTGCAGGGCCAGGCCGGATTTAACCGCCGCCGCCAGGCCTGATGAAACGATAAACTCCAGAAACTCATACTGCTGATAAAACAGCTCTTTGGCTTTCTCGCTTTCACCCTGCTTTATTGCATCATACAACTGCCCTGGCTTGTCACCTATCAGACAGGGGGCGGCGGTACACCAGCCACTGGCACCCGCGTTGAGAGCTTCCAATGCCATGTGGTTGCAGCCATTAAAGAACGGCACGTTGCCATCCGATAGCGTGTAGATTTTGTGCATACGTTGAATGTCGCCGGTGCTTTCCTTGATCATGATTGCACTGGGTATGCGGTCAACCATTTTCAGCATGAATTCTGGCGACATGTCCACACCGCAGGTGGCCGGGTTATTGTAGATCATGATAGGCAGCGGGCTGGCGCCTGCGACGGTTTCGTAGTGCTGAAAAATTTCCGCCTCACTCAGTTTGAAGTAAGAAAATGGCGAAAGCATGATCATGTCCGCACCTGTCTGGTGAGCATGTCGGGCGTATTGCACGGCCTGCTCAGTGGTCAGCTCGGCGATGCCGATGATCACCGGTACCTTACCGGCAACATGTTGCACCGTGTACTCGGCTACCTGCTTCCATTCCGCTTCATTCAGGTAGGCTGCTTCACCGGCACTGCCCAGGGCCGCTATGGCGTCCACTTTGGCGTCAAGCAGCACATCGATGACGTGGCCGAGCTTGTCGATCGCAACGTGTTTGTTGTCTTGGCTAAACGGGGTTACCGGATAACCTATAATGCCTGATAGGTTCATTCTTTGCTCCTTGATAGCTTGCTATATGCAGTCTGCGTGGTGTTTAAGTGCTTGCCGTGCGTAATAGGCGAAATTGACTTTGTTGCGCTTGTCGGTAGATACCCAGTCATGCGCTTCCCGGGCCAGTTCGTGTGGCAGTGGCTTGATATCACCGGCGGCCATCGCCAGTAGCTGCAGCTGTGCTGCGCGCTCGATCAGCACGGCCAGATTGCAGGCCTCTTCGATCGTCTTGCCGGTCACCAGTTGGCCGTGGTGGGCGAGCAACACGGCGCGGTTGTTTCCCAGGGCGTTTGAAATCAGCACACCTTCTTCATTGCCCACCGGGACACCCGGCCAGTTCGGCACGAACGAACAGTCGTCGTACAAAGCGGTGACATCCATCTGGGAGATCACCAGTGGCACTTCCAGCATGGACAGCGCTGCCACATGGGTCGGGTGGGTGTGGATGATGCAATTCACCTCCGGATGCTCTTTATAGATCCAGATATGGAAGCGGTTGGCCGGGTTGGGCATGCCATCACCCGCCAGCGGTTTGAGGTCATGGTCGACCGCGATAAGGTTGTCGGCGGTGATCTCATCAAACCCCAGTCCCAGTCGTTGGGTCAGGAAAGTGTTGGGGCGCTCGGTACGGCAGGTGATCTGACCCGCCAGACCCGAATCGTGGCCTTTGTCGAAGAGGATGCGGCAGGCGATCGCGAGTTTTTCGCGGTCGGTCAGCTCAATATCCTGAATCAGTTTTTGCATATCGCGTTCGGCGCTCTGCATCAGCACCTGTTTGCTTGTGGTAGCGGTATTCATGCTTGATCTCCTTGGTCTGCGCTTTGACAGGCGTGCACGATATCGCTACTCTGGACCTGTAATAAGGGCCAGTTTTAATAATTTTTATGGTCCAGTGGAGTGCTGGCATGTTGAGACCCTGGGAAATGCAGCTATGGCTGAAGAACAGCTCCGGCAAGACCCTGCATTCTAAATTGCTGAATACGTTAACGGCTGATATCAAAGCAAACCGGCTGCCGCCAGGGACCATGCTGCCGGGCTCGCGCTCTTTGGCCGAGCAGTTGGGCGTCAATCGCAAAACCGTGCAGCAGGTATACGAAGAACTGGAGGCCCAGGGCTGGTTGATAACGCGCCCCCGATCGGGGACTTTTGTCTCCAAGACCCTGCCCGAGCAAGGGCTGTCGCCCTCCGACCGTCAATTGGTTAACAGCACCGACAGGACCCGGTCCACATCGGAGCTGGTGGAAATCCTCTATCGCGATGCGCTTTGCTCCCACAATGCAATAGCGGCGACCAATGATGGCACCCCGGATTCACGTTTGATCCCTTATCAACTGCTGGCCCGCACCTATCGACGGGTCTGTATCGACCTGAGCAGGAATTCCAGGCTGGGCTACGGCGACCCCAAAGGCAGTGCTGAACTACGCAAGTCGATTGCGAAGATGCTGTCAGTTGACCGCTTCATGAACTGTTCAGCCGAGCAGGTATGTATTGTCAGGGGCAGCCAGATGGGGATCTATATCGCCTCCCGTATTCTGGACCCGGGCAAGGGGGCCATCGTGATGGAAGACCTTTGTTATCTCCCGGCCCAAGCGGCCTTTGAGTCGAACGGCTTCAAGGTGCTGAAGTGCAGACTTGATGAACAGGGGCTGGATATCGAGCACCTGCGGGCGCTGCTGGCCGAGCACTCGGTTGCCGCCATTTATGTCACACCGCATCACCAGTACCCCACCACGATTTGTCTGCCCATGGATCGGCGACTGGCACTGTTGGAGCTTTCCAAAGCGCACAAATTCGCAGTACTGGAGGACGATTATGACCATGAATTCCACTATGGGACGAATCCTGTGCCCCCGCTTGCGAGCTTGCCAAAGTCCGAGAATGTAGTGCATATCGGCTCAATGTCCAAGGTGTTTGCACCGGGATTAAGGCTTGGTTACATTGCAGCAGATACCCGGTTCATCGAACGCGCCGCGCAGGAAATCATACTTATCGACCGCCAGGGCAATACTGTCACAGAGCAGGTGCTTTCGACCCTGATGGAGTCCGGTGAAGTCCGGCGTCATATCCGTAAAACGCGCAAGGAGTATGAGGCCCGGCGTAATTTCGCAGCTGAGGAGTTTATCCGGGTGTTTGGCGATAAGGTGTCTTTTACTCTGCCTACCGGCGGGATGGCTATCTGGGTTGATATCTCCAGACTGACCAGAGGCAGGAAGCTGGAGAGCTTGCCAGGCAAGGACTCGACTCTGAGTACGGTTTATACCGGTAGCCAGGTCGCGCCTACACACCTGAGGTTTGGGTTCGGAGCGCTGAGTAAAGCTGAGATTGCGCAGTCAATTGAGCTGTTGGCAGTGGCGTTGGCCTAAAAGTTTGTGCCTATTAGAAATAGACGAGACTGATGAGCACACTTTTTGCGGAAATTGCGGAAGCTCTGGGTATTTCCCAGGGAGGTTCTTACTATTACCTCACGACCAAGGACTGCTTCAGCTTCAGAAGTGCCCATTGCGTTTTGAGTAGATTCAAATATCGGAGTTATCATGCCATTACTATTTTCATACGGAACACTTCAGCAAAAGGAAGTACAATTGGCTAACTTCGGTCGCGAGTTGTCTGGTAGCAAAGATACGCTTCAAGGCTACATAATTGATGAAGTTGAGATCAAAGATGAGCGAGTACTTCGCGAGAGCGGTAAAGCGATTCATCCGATTTTGCGTTTCACCGGAAATATGCAGAACGAGGTGGCCGGTACCGTATTTGAGATTACGGATTCAGAGCTATCACAAGCCGATGACTATGAAGTTGACGACTATGAACGTGTCTCCGCCAGACTGAAATCCGGCGCTGAAAGCTGGTTATATGCAGCGCCACGCAATGAGAGTGAATTCTGACAGCCACAGACTGTGCCGTGCACAATCGCGGAGTTTTACGCCTAAGGAGGGCATGTGGAAAATTATCTAGTCTATGTTGGTGTGGCAATTGCTACCATTTTATTGCCGGGCCCAGCAGTTATGCTGACCATAAATAATTCCATGCAGCGAGGCTTGTGGAAATCTCTGGCCGGAATACTTGGTATCGCTTTGGCAATTCTGTTGGTGGCATTTATTTCTGCGACAAGCCTGGGCATCGTTCTGGCAAGCTCAGCTATCGCGTTCAATGCGATAAAAATCGCGGGCGCAGCCTATTTGATATATTTGGGCGTCAAGATGTTACGCAGTAAAGTAACACAGGATACGTCAATCAAACGGCAAGAAAGCTCTTTCCTGAAATGTTTTATCGAAGGTTTTCTGGTGTCAGTATCAAATCCAAAAGCCGTCGTATTTTTCATGTCAATATTCCCTCAATTTATCGACCTGAATCAGGCATATACACCGCAGTTTAGTTTACTGGCGGCTACATTCAGCTTTTTGGTATTAGTGATTCATACTGTCTACGCGGCTTTTGCATACGTCGCCAAGTCGAAGCTATTGTCTGGAAAGACTAACTCAATTCTAAATAAGATAAGTGGCGGAGTGTTTGTTGGTTTTGGTGTCGGGTTAGCGGCCTCAAGCAAATAGGTATTTCGGTGCTGCCGGGGCGGGCCTGTCAAGAAGAGCCTTAGGTGTCATCGCACCTCACTCGGTAATCCATGCCAGGTGCGCACCGAGCCTACTGAAACACTGCTGATCACTCACGCATGGCCACTGGTCCGGGTCGCGGATCTTGCCGGTTTCGATCGTGTGAATTTGACTACCGCTTAAACTGCGCGCCCAGCCTGTCCAGCGTAATCTGTCCAAAGCGCTCCAGCATCAACGCTTGCGCTTCCTCCATCACATCACCCAGTGCCGCATTCACCGCTTTCTCGATCGAGCACGACGTCTGTTCATCCGTCAAACCAATGGTAAAGATTGAACTGGCCCCCAGCGCCTTGTGCACATCCAGCAAGGTGATCTCACTAAGCGGCTTCGACAGCGACCAGCCGCCACTGTGCCCTTTGACGGATTGCACATACCCTTTGTCACGCAGCAGCGCCATGGTGCGCCGGACCACAACCGGATTGGTACTCATCATCTCAGCCATGGTGTCAGACGTGACCGGGGCGTTAAAGGCGTCCAGGTGCACCAGTACATGCAGTACCCGGGAAAGGCGGCTGTCTTTTCTCATAATTCACCTGCTAATCAGAACAGCCTTATTATATCACGTAACTATTTGAGATACGTGTGTTGCCACCTACCGGCCCTTCATGTAACAATAAAAGTATCATGAATATCAGAATGACCACCACCCGCTTTGCTTACCGGGTGTTGTAGCGACAGTTTTTACGTCAGAACCTTGACTTTCCAACAACGGAGAATGATATGAATAAGGCAGAAATCACCGTATTGTTCGACCAGATGGCGCCTGACTACGACTCACAGTGGGCGAACACGGCAGCACTGCGGAACTGCATGTATATGCTATTGGAGTCCATGTTTTTTGAACTGCCCGAGGATGCGCACATCCTTTGTGTTGGCGCTGGCACAGGAGCGGAACTCACCTTTCTTGCCCAGAAGCATCCCGGGTGGCGTTTTACCGCAGTCGAACCCTCCGCAGCGATGCTGGCGATTTGCCAGCAACAGGCAGAAAAGCAGGGAGTTGCTTCCCGTTGCCGGTTCCATCACGGTTATCTTGAGTCACTGACAACAACGGAGCCCTATGATGCGGCCACCTGCTTCCTGGTCTCCCAGTTTATACTCGACGAACGCGAGCGATCTCTGTTCTTTGCCGACATATCACACAAACTCAAGGCTGGCGGGTTGCTGGCCAGCGCTGACCTGGCATCCGATACCGACTCCCCTGAATATGACGTGCTTCTGCAGTCCTGGATGCACATGATGTCCGTCGCCGGGCTTTCCTCCGAGGCCCTGGAGTACATGCGCAATGCCTACAAACATGATGTCGGGGTGATGTCGCCAGACCGAACTGCTGCCGTGATTACAGCCGGTGGTTTTGCTTTGCCTGTCCTGTTCTTCCAGGCCGGTTTGATGCATGCCTGGACAGCAAGAAAAGCACCCAACAAACGTGTTTAGACAATTAGCCTGGGCCCAGCGATGAAAGGACATCGAATTCTTCATTTTTAGTGATATTGTTCATCTGGAACGTAGGATATTAATCCAGGGACTATCAAATTCAGGACTCGATATGACCAAAACAATCAAGGTGGTCAAATGGCTGGTATTGGCGATACTGGCCTTGCTCGCACTATCAATCCTGTTTTATACCTATCTGGTATGGAGCTTTGATACTGAAAATTTCCCCGACAATCACGGCAATGTAGACACGGAGTTGTTTGTCGGTGACGGCAACAACCAGCCCTTGCTGGTTGGACTGGGAGGTGCTGAAGGTGGCAACGCCTGGGCCAGCAATTACTGGGCCGCTCAGCGCGACGAATTCATCTCTCAAGGTTATGCTTTTCTGGCACTGGGGTATTTTGGCGCGGAGAATACACCGCTGGAACTGGATCGTATTGCGTTGGAAGGTGTGTACAACGCCATTCTGCAAGCGGCAGAGAACCCGGCCGTAAACGCTCAGTGTATTGCGTTAATCGGAGGTTCCAAGGGCGCTGAGCTGGCCCTGTTGCTGGCAAGCGAATACCCCGACATCAAGGCAGTGGTTGCCATGGCGCCGGGCAGCGCCGTCTTTGCCGCGCTGACGATGGCCATGAATACGCCCTCCTTCTCTTTGAATGGGGAACCCCTGCCGTTTGTACCGGTGCCAATGAGTGCCACACCCGCTTTGCTGCAGGGTGATCTGCGTGGCGCCTGGGTAGAAATGATGAAGAATGAAGAGGCCATGGCTGCCGCAGCCATTCCGGTGGAGAATATCAACGGGCCCATCTTTTTTGTTTCGGCGGCCAGGGATGAATTCTGGCCTTCCACGGAGATGTCGCAATCGATGCAGCAACGGCTGGAAGACAACAATTTTCCCCACCACGTGGAGCACCTGGCAACCGAAGACGATCACGCGTCCGTGTTGAACCACTTTGACGAGGTAGAAACGTTTCTGCGCAATCACTTTCTTGACGCTAGCGCGCCCGCGTCATGCTCCACTCGCGGGTAGTCCCCATTGCTTTGGCGGTGCCGGTGGCCTGATCGCCGTCAATGGTGGCGGACATTTCATAAACGACGCCGGAGTCACCACGTTCCAGGTCAAAGCTGATGGTGGGGCCGTTGACCTGTGCGTTGCTGATTGGCCAAACGCGGCCATCGCCCAGATCAAACTGACCGATCAATGAGGCGCCATCGGCGTACAGATCGACGACCGCAGTGACATCGCCATTCGCGCCTGCCATGACAAAGTTCCAGACACCGTCGGCGGAATCCTGCGCGTACAGGGTGGCAGGCAGCGTAAACAGGATAGTGATTAGAAAAGCGAAAATTCTGGTTTTCATGTGCAGTGCTCCGGGTTATTGTGATTCTTGTGTCGTGTGATTTTTATTAAGTGTTCGACAAAAGCTGCGCTGAGTAGGGGACGTTGACTGATTAAGAAATTCCTACCGTAGCTCAATCGCTCGTTGTCAGCAAATTACGTCCTTTGCGCTTGGACTCGTAAAGCAGACCATCGGCCTCGGCAACAACATCATCGACTTTGGTGTGCTTTGCATGACAATGAACCAGGCCGGCACTGACCGTGACAATGCCGTGTTCCGACTCAGGAAAATCTATTGCCATTTCCTGCAAGGCAGACATGACACGCCTGGCAGCATTCCTGGCAGGCTCCACGCCGCTGCGATTAAAGAGTACCGCCAGCTCCTCGCCACCATAGCGATACGCCCTGTCGTCACTGCGAATAGCACTACGGATGGTTTCTGCGATCTGCCGCAACACTTGATCACCCTGCGTATGGCCATAGGTGTCATTGAACAATTTAAAATGGTCGACATCAACTAACATCAGATAGAACTCGCCGTGTCCGAGCCTGGTTTCGGAGAATACGCGTTTCAGGTCACGATCAAACGCACGACGATTGTGAATACCCATCAGGCCGTCCAGCAGGCTGAGTTCTCGCAGATTAATGTTGGCAGTTTCCAGCTCTTGCGTGCGCTCCGCTACAATCCGCTCCAGGGTCGCCTGAGAGTCGCGTATGCTGACCGTCATATCGTGAAACGTGTTGGCCAGCAGCCCCACTTCGTTACGCAATTCGCGGGGCAACTTGACCTTCCCTTCGGCAACAGCAGCATAATCGCTGCGGCCGACATGTTGTGCCGCTTCAAGCAACTGCGCCAGGGGGCGCTCCGCGTCGCGCCGGATAATAAATCCGATGATGGCGATCAACAGTAGTAGCAGCACACCGCCCGTCACCAGCACGGCCAACGCGGCCTGGTTGGCGGAGGTTCTTATCAGTGACGCCGGATACACTGAGACGAACCACCATTCCGGTCCGGACAGTTCGCTAACAGCCAGCCAGGTATCATCCTCTGTGTTTTTAACCAGTGATATCGTGCCGGGATTACCATCGGTGGCCGCATCAATCAGTTCGTACATTCGAACCAGCTCAGGGTCGTTGATGTTATCAAGGGACATCTGGCCCACCCAGCGCCGGTCCGAGGCCGGTTCAGCAGGATGCGCAATCAAGTATCCATCGCTGCGAAAGATCAGGTTATAGCCGCCGACCGGGGTATCCTGCACCAGCTTGTTCATGATGTCGGTGAGCGGTACGTCATGACTTGGATTGATCAGATGTCTGCCATCCAGATCCAGCGGCACTTGATACGTCAACGCCCAGCTTTCTGCCGTCTCATCGTAGTACAGTCCGGTCCAGCCCGGCACACGATCTGGATTTTCGGCCTGTTGCATGGAGCGGATCACACCCAACTCGTTCATGGGCAGATCGGGCGCCGCTTCCAGTCCCCAGGGCGAACCCGGTGCGTATAGCACAATGGCGTTCTCGGGAAAGCTGACGTGCACATTATCAAACCGATTGATCCAGGCCGGACCAAGCTGAGCCAGCAACCGTGCGGACAATACCAGACGGCGCTGCAGATCTGCGTTGTCCACTGGCTGGTTGTTGCCGACAAAGCTGGTCAACCCTTCGTAATAAAGACCATCTTCGGCATACACACCATCATAGAAGTCCCGCTTCATACGCACGGCGTTATCTGCGCTGGTCTCATAGTACGACCAGAACTCTTCCTCACTCACCTGCGTACCGGAGGTGTAGAGTCGCAGAAACTCTGTGCTGAATCGCGCCAGGTTTTCCCTGGCCAGCTCGAATATAACGCTGTCATTGCGAGCGCGTTCCACGACCCAGTCACTCAGGTTGTCCAGCAACCGCGTTTGCGTTTCGGTGTGTATAAACGAGTAAGCCAGAATAGTCAGTGCGCCCACA